>JAFUEG010000382.1 GCA_017464045.1 Lachnospiraceae bacterium | reverse complement strand
CGTATAAATTCACCCTTTATTTCATCTCTTAAAGCTTTGAATGCAGCCTTAAAGCTTGGCTGCTTAGCTGACTTTAGTGAAAGCTTAATAACCGGATACTTTCCCATCATGGAAAGTATCTCATCGGATGCACTCATTATCTTCTTTCCCTCAAAATACCTGTGCTTATCTATGACATTTCCATTGAAATCATACTCAAGTTCAAAAAATGTACGAAGCATAGAAAGTGCCAGAGTCTTACCAAAACGTCTCGGTCGTGTGAAAAGAGTTACCTTACCGCCTTTTTCTACCACATCACTTATAAGCATGGTTTTATCTATATAGTACATATCATTATCTATAAATTCTTTATAGCCTTCATATCCTATACCAATCTATTTCACTCTTACACCTCCCACAATAAAACATCAAACATTATTAATAATTTTACTATAAAAAGACTGTAAAATCAACGGAAATAAAACTTGCTAAATAGTCCGTAAAAAGCTATGTGCCTTCATTATGATGATAAATAAAATGCATAAAAAAGAGCGGTCAATCGCTCTTTTTTTACATATTAATCATCAGATAATGATACTTGCCTTAAACAATTTAAAATCTATAATAAAACAATGCTACAAAACTATTCAAACTCATAACTTGAGAAGGATTCACAAAAGTCTCTAAGTTCCATTAGAAATATACCTTTTCTTCTTATAAGATCGTTACCTGCCTGCTCCATATCCTTATTATAATTTCTTACTATATCACTGCCCCAAGGATTTCGTAACATTACAAATCGTTGAGTCACCGGTTTTCCTTTAATTATCGTAGTCTTTTCTTTTGTGCCCAGAACAGTATACGCATGCGTAGCTGCCAAACCATTAACCACATGTTCTCCACACGCTCCGACCATTTTGCTATTGCTCTTATACTGAAGCGTAAAAACACCGGTAGAAGCTGTGACCAATTTTCTTATGCCCTTTTCATCCGGATTGGCCTTGCTAAGCCGACTATATACCTCATTTTCTTTAGCAGTATATTCTCCATCTGTTTTAACTGTATTTTTAAGAATTCCCGATGCTATGATAGAGTTTCTGAAATACTCGATATAATTTCGTTTCAATCGTTCCTCATCTATACCCTGTCCAAGCTTTAAATCCGGCATTTGAGCAGTATCTATACTGTCAAGAAACATATTTAGATCCTGAATACTCGAAAAAGTAGGATTACCGCCTGAATTATCTTCAGTTTTAAAATTATTGGAAAAATGTTTTTTCATAAATGCTTCATACTTATCAAATACACGATTCTTGCGAAACGCATTATAAACTGCAACATTCTTATAATCAACATCTAATCCAAAGATAAGCTTTGCCTTTCGGATATTCCAATCCAGAGCAGTTTTTTTGCTTCCATCTTCTTTTCTTTCTTTCATGAAAGCATCTTTTTCCCCGTAATGGACTTTTGAAAACAATGTTTCTATCTTTACACTTTTCTTTTTTACTCCTAATGTTTTTCTATTAATTTTTTTTCCGGTCATAACCTTGATAAACTCATCGTTACTTCCTCCACGTATCATATCATAGCCTTTTCTGAACATATATTCCGGATGTTCTGTCATGCTGCCTTCCAGCTTTCTTCTTGCTACTGCATATGCCTTTTCAAAAATCTTTACCCAAAAAGCACCCGTTGATCCTAAAGCAGTCGGAATCGAAGCATTCTTATCTTTGGAATTTACCGGATAAAATAAATGATACGGTATAGTCTTCTTAACCCTTACATAATACGGTTTACCGGTATATAAGGAATAAAAACGTACTACTACAGTCTTTCCTTCATCCTTCATGGCACTCTTGATAAGCTGTGGATCCTTATTTATTAAAGCGCTTAATCCGGCAAGCATATAGCAGTCTCCAATGTCACCTTGTGCAACATCCTCTATATTGGGTTCATCGGTAAACAAAGGAACATTTGACCAATCACTGTAATTATCCTTAAATCCTGTTGATCTTTTATCACATAATACATTTCCTATATTGATTGGAGGCTTAATCGACTCAACTTTTGTTTCAAAAAATGAGTCGTCTGTCTTATCGATTATCTTATCTGCATCTTCAATCTTTAAATCTCCACTCGTTTTTTTGATTAATATAGCTGCAAAGCTTAACAGAACTTCAGGGTCTTTATATCTTTTTTTTATGGCATCATAATTTTTTTGTATATCATTTTTATCGTCCAGAAATTCCATGACTTTATAAGAATCATATACATCCCTTAATGTATACATAATCTCTGCTTGCAGATTCACTCGGTTATCTTTCATATTATCTTGTGTCATAGCTTCTATTTTATCAATTATCGTCTTTGTAAAATCGCCATAACCGTTATATTGTGGCGTTGCTTTGGTTTCTTCAACCATTTTTTTTATGTCAGCCCACACAAAATCATTCCATTTTTCCGAATCCGTATGTCGTTCCTCTTTGCTTAAATCCACTACAGGAGTATTATCTTTTCCATGTGCACCCTTTGCCTTGTAATTATCATAATAATCCCCTACTTTTTTATCCGAAAAGCCAAATAACTTCTTTGCTTTGCCGGTAAGCGACTTTTCCCTGGCTTCCTTAGGAACAGGCACAATAAGCATATCCCTTCCTATTACTTTGCTGTTATTCTTCTCCTGCATCTTAGGATTTGTCTCTAAAGTGGCATCTTTATATTGATCTGCTGTCTCTGTTTTTTGTGACTGTTTATTTTTATCTATCTCTAAATAAGGCATCTTATCACCTCTGATTATTAATCCTCATTTTCTTCTAATAGTTCCACAAGTTCTTCTATACTGTTTTCTGCCATCTCAAACACATATCTATAATATTCGCTGTCTGACAATCCTCCGCGTTCAGCAATTGATATGCGATATTCTATACTTCCATCTAATGGCAGATATATAGCATAGCCCATAACACTTGCAGCATTATAGCTCTCACATACAAGCATTTTACTTATATCATCTTTATCATCGTCCTTAAAAGCACTTGTCCTGATTACCAATATAAATCGATCTGTATCAACATCTCCAACCGGAAAATATGACATCTTATAACTCACCCCGGCTATGATTGCATCGATACAAGGAAATCCATTTTTTCCAACAGATATCTCTGCCTCATCCGCAAAATCCCGTATAAGTTCTATAAGTCCATTGGTTCGTACATTAACCGCAGCACCATACAACTCATCATCACTAAATGCAATTGTTTCATCAAAAGACGCTCCCATTAACTACACCTCCAAATAATAATATCTTATCCATCTTTTATTAAGAGACTCTATTTCATAAGTCAGATTATCACAAAATCTTTTAACACTGTCTGTTGCAGCTGCAAACATAACTTTTGTGTAAGATGTCTTTCTTATAACCTCTCTCGCAAGACATTTTAAAAGTGCCGCAGCATATGACGGGTCACCCTCATTATATAATGATCCTACATATATAAGCTCATCCGATATACCGGATACAAGAACAAACCCTTTAATCTCCGAATGTTCCTTATATATGAAAGAAAGACCGTTAAGCATCTTCCCGGGCAAATGATTAGGCGAAAGACCCTCAGGATATCTTGTGCCCATTTCTTTAAAAAACGAATTTCTCTCGCTGACGGACAATTCTTCAATACTGCTGATATATTTATCAAAATCATGTAAATCTTTACTAAACATCTTATGTTTTATAAGCTCTTTAATGGATGCTTCATAGATCGAATTGCCATCCTCAAGCCTTATAAAATTAAACATATCAAAAACAGATTCCACATCTGACATATCCGGATATACTATAGACAATATCATTCCCAACATATCATTATGTATAATGTATTCCAATAGTTTTCCTGTAACTATCGTCATTATATCATGATTACATAAAAGCTTTTCCGGTGTCACAGCATCAACAACCAAAACATTTCCTTCTTTACCATCTATAGAAGCATCTAAAGAAACTACAACACTTCCATAAGTTTTCCTGTCGTCGCCTATTTCTTTGCCATACAGTCCAAAACACAGCTTCTTTCCTTCCTTAATGTCACTTATCATTACGGAAGGAATATATTGTATATATGTATCAACCCCATCTTCACCAATCAATTCAATTTCTACATCCATACTAATGTCCTTTTGTTATCATAAAAATATATATTTCACTTTTCCAAAAACGTAGTTTCATTATCTGCAATGCTTCTATACCGGCTAACCTTTATGTCAATATTACTCTGCAAAAGAATACGTTTTATACTCATATATTATCCCTTTGCCCCGGATTCAAATAATGGACATTCTCCACCGGACACTACCGCGTCCGGTTTTTGTATATATTTGTTGCATTCGATAGCATTTTCATCATATCCAAACGCAAATTCATAGTTTCTTAAGGAACCTGTTTTTTTAGCATCGGCAAATAAAACGTACCTCCTCATAATTTGCTTCCTCTGAAGTTCGCTCGATATAGCTTGTATATTTTTTTTCTTTCTGAATCAGCTTATCGCTTGGCATTTATGTATTCCTCCTTAACTGCTTCTTTGAACAAATATCTATCCACACTATAAACACCATAGTTATTCTTTACTTAACGCCTTAAAGATTTCAGTAATACTTACGCCTGCCAAGGATACAAGATTACCTACACCTACCTTCTTAAACGCGAAGTTAAACCAGTTAGCTTTGATAACATCCTTCATAACCTTTGAAAAATCATAGCTCTTAATCTCCGGTCTTCTGCTATAGAAACCATTATAGAATTTCTTAAGCTGAATGGTTGCAATCTCAATGTGGATTTTAACAAGTTCGTCCTGTTTCTTGTCAATTTCTTTTTTAATTTCAGGCGGGGCATCGTCCCTGATTGCCGAATTTTTCGGATCCTGATACTCAGAGTATGCCGCTATATAAGACTGATATTTTTCCTTAAACAGCTCTCCCAAAGCTACTTCTTTTGTTTTTCCGTCTTCCTCCACTTTTGTCGTGGTCTTTTCGTTAAACATACCTTCAAGAAATACACTAATCTGCTCCGAATCCTTAAAGTTAAGCAAATACATCTTGAACGCCATAGATATCGGATTATTCTTTACCTGATTAAGATGTAATTTGTTATATAACTCATATATCTCATCCGTAAGTGTCTGTTTCTTTTCTTCAGTGAGCTTGTTCTTATCCTGTAGCTTATATAATTCTTTCACCTTTTTCTCAAGGTCAAGTGCTGCCGGTATCATCACATCATATACAGAAAGAATCTCATTAACCTTTTCCTCGTCGAAATTCTCCATGGCAGTCATCAGACTCATAAGATATGCCTGACCGCCGAAAAGGTCAAATACAGGAGACCCGGAATTGGATGGCAGCATCTCGCCAATAGCTTCATTCGCTGCTTTTATCTGCTCCTTTGTGCCTACCTTATCCTTCCACTTGGCTTTATACTCTTCCCATTTAGCCCGGTAGCCCTGTATTTCTTCCATACTGACATCTCCGTCGCCAAAGATATTTTCCTCAAAGTCGTATAACTGACCAAGTACTTTTTCATTGAATTCCTTTCTTTTATCTACTTCAGCAATACCCTTTTCAAGCTTAGCTTCTTTTTTCGTATTATCAAGAAGTCCCTTGACAAATTTCTCCTTATTAACCGGTTCGAACATATCCAGATAATTCTTGAATACAACATCCTTATCGTTTCTGTTACTACTTATAACTCTGTTTTGAACAGCACTTACCGCATCAGCACTATTCTGGCGCTCTTGCATGCTTTCAATCCACGCGATATCAGATTTGATACCCGATATCATATTGTT
Organism: Lachnospiraceae bacterium; assembly: GCA_017464045.1. The sequence goes on along the minus strand of JAFUEG010000382.1, from coordinate 3,801 downwards.
GATATCATTTATTGATTTTTGCAGTCTCAACTGTCCCTGTGAGAAATTGTATATTGCAGGCGGAAGCTTAACGCCTAATTCCTGGGCTCTGATAAGAGCTGCCGATATACGCTCTCCGGTTTCTTCGTCACTACCCATTTCGAGTATTTTTTCAAATGCTGCTTTTACCTCTTCCTGTTTTTTGTCATCATAAAACTCTGTAAACTTCTCATCCTCCATATCAAGCAGTAAATTAAATGCACTAAAGAACAGCTCTGTGTTTCCGGCAGCCGCAGCAGTCATCATCTGCGTTATGGCTGTCTGTTGATTATCATCAAATTTTACAGCATTACCGAAATCTATCATCGTAAGCTTACTATCATTTATAAGCATATTACCGGCATGGAGATCTGCGTGGTAATAACCGCTCTTGAAAAGTGCCTCATCGATCCATACATTACACATATTTGCCAAAACATCGCGCTTCTTTATCAAATCACTTACCTTATCAAGCAGCTTGTTCTTACCTGCGATTACTTTATCAAGATCCTTGTAATCAAACTTAATGTAATCATATATATGTTCCTTTCCATTTTTCTTACCCTTCACAGCCAGGTCATATCTCACATCCTTACGAACCTTCTGTGCATCAAGAAGTATATCAACCAAAGTGGAACCCGGTGCCTCCTCAAGTACAAGTGTGTTTACGGTTGGATCTATGATTCCGTTGATCTTCTCAGATTCAACGTCATTAAATCTGCCATTATATATCTCACCTGCTTTGATATTTTCTGCCTCAATTCTAAAGTCAAGTTCCTTTTCATATATGCCAAGCTGTCCCTGATAGGTTTCATACATTCCTTCATCTGTAGCCTTTGCACAATCAAGCATAACCTTACTCTCACGCTTCATACGGTTTTGAACGTCAGCACGCAAAAGCTTGATAACTACATTTTTGCCCTCTTTTGGCAAAGTAGGTCCAAACATCTTGCATCGGAAGGTCTGTCCAACAGTAGCCGCACCAAGATTCTTTAGAACTTCTATCTTTGTTATCATACCATGTGACTTTTCTATCATGGCATTAAACTGTGACTTGACGATACGTGCAGGTATCGGAGCAAGGTTAGACTTGACATCCGAAAGAGCCATTCTTACTTCCTCCGGAAGCTCTTCTTCAGGAAGTCCCTGCATCATCTTCTGGAAGAGTGGTCCTGCTCCCATTATAAGACCGCCAAAGTAGTTCGCACCAACCTTCAGCTTTCTCTTCTTCTCACGGTATTCTTCAATTTGAGCTTTCTCATCCAAAGACAAATTTTTAAGATCAAATCCTTCCACTTTATTTAGCAGGGATGGATATGCTGCAAGTCTTCTGGATCTTATCTCATCAAACAGTTCTTTATCACTATAGATACTCTCTTCAACCTTTCTTGAAGACCTGATAACTGAGGATAACATAGAACGTTTATCGATAACGCTCATCTTACTGAAGTAATTGGTAAGTACCTGTCTGGTGAACTTTCCTTGTCCTTCTTCACCCTTCGCAGCGCTTTTGATAATATCCTGTAAAGTTTCATCATTACCTTTTTGGGTCTTTTCAAACATCAGGTCTACTATCTGATTAACATTTTCCTGAAGGATATCGCAGGACTTATTGATAACCTGTTCCATCTTACTATTAGCCGCCTTAAGCTTATCAGTAAGGTCTTTATCCTTGGTATTGTTAAGATATGTTTCAATCTTCGTTTCTAACTCAACTATCGTTCCATCCGTATCTATGGAATTCTTTATCTTTTCAACGATATCTTTGACTCCATTTGCTATGGTGCTATGAAGCTCGTCGTTACCTACACCCTTAACTCCACTAAGGGACATCTTCTCAAAAACGGATGCAATAATATCGGCCTTATCTTCTTTTATAAGAGTCGCAACAGCCTTTTTATTTTGCAATAAAACCGTACGCATGTACTCTTCAGGATTATCGGCATTTTTATCCATAATAAGGGTATCCGTAGAGAAAATGAAATCAGCAAGCAGATTCTTGACATCCTTTTCTTCCTGGCTCCAATCATTATCAAGCTTATCAGACATTACCTCATACATTGATACATGAGAATTAATCTCTTCCTGTCTCACCTCATCAAGCTCCATAAGTTCAGTCAACTCGATACCGTTTATCATCTCCTGATCTGCCTTACTGTTACTCATTAATTTCTTTATATCATCTGCTGTTTTCTCTCCTCTTATAAGCTGCTCAGCATAGGTTATCATGGTTGTTCGACGTATATTGGTAAAAGCATCTCCCTGAACTCCGAGCTTCGAGCTTAAAAACTCAATAAGATTTGACCTGATTCTCATATGTTCGCCGGAAGTCATTTTGCCGGTAGCACCTTTATATTGATCCATCAAAGCTGCTACAGCTTTATCTCCAAATATATCCGAGTGAGTCATCATCTCACGCTCAATCTGGCTGCACATAAGTAATGCATTTTTGTTAAGCGGTATCTGATCATGATTATCAAGCACATAAAGTCTGTTGTTAGCTTTTTGAAGAATCTCTATATCTTTTCCAAGTACATTTATTTTCTCGATCTGTACTTTTCCCGGTTTAAACTTTCCAAGTGCCTCACGAAGAGCAAGAACCTTTGCTGTCTCAGCTTTCTTATCCTTTGCTTTTAATCCCGGTTTTAAATATGCATCGGAAAGGCTGTAGGATGTTCCAAAAACCGTTCTTGCATATGTAGCCGTATCGCTAAAAGACGGACCAAACATAGCATTCTTTTTAATCTTTACTTCACGTATAGCACGCTTACGCTTAATATCTCCTTCTTTGTCAGCCGACATATGAAGGATATTTCCGATAGTTCCCTTGAGCTCTTTCGGATCCTGCAGATAGATATTTAGGATATCGCGCTCAAAGGCGAGACTTTCCCATACAGCCTGTACTCTGTCATATCTCTTATTCTTTTTCTTAGTATCCAAATAATCCTTAAGACTCTTTAAAGCAATTTCATAATAAGCTGCGATATCACCCACAGTTTCAATGGTTGCAGGTTCATTTTTCATATCCTCGAGTGCTATAGAGAGTTTAACCACATCAATCTTGGCACTCTTCATCTCCGGCGAATCCTTCTTTGAATGCTCGTTGACAAGAAGCTGGGATATATCTCTTGCACGCTTAAATTTCAAAGCATTGACATCGATATCCTCTTTCCTGATATTACCTGTAAGCTTGTCGTTCTCATACATGTCAAGCACTTTATCTATCTCGTCAATCTCTGCCTCAGCTTTCTTAACATCACCCTGCTTAATCATGTCCGCATATTCTTTATTATTTTTATCATATTCGGCTAAATCGGCTACTATGCGGTCCTGTCTTTGCTTTAACTCATTTAGATCATCTGCCGTATAATCCTGATCCTGTGAAGGCTTTTTCTTTGCGTTTTTCTTACTGTCCTTCTTTTGTTCTTTACCTTCCTGCTTTTTCTCCTCCTGCTCCTCTTTTACTTCCGGCTTCTCTTCTTCCGGCTTCTCTTCTTCCTGCTTTTCTTCTTGCTTCTGATCTTCTTGCTTCTCTTCTTCCTGTTTCTGATCTTTCTGTTTGCCTTCTTCCTGCTTGCCTGCACTTATATTCTCACCAAATTCTTCATCAAAAAGATCATCCTCTGTGGGAACATTTCCCATATCACGCTCTACCAATTTGCCTTCATCATTCAGCCTGATTCCACCTGCAGTGGCAGTATCCGCATCTGCTCTGTCCGGTGCGCCGTAATCCTTGAAGCCGATGCCCTTCATAACATCCTTCACATCACTATAGATTGCTTT
>JAFUEG010000381.1 GCA_017464045.1 Lachnospiraceae bacterium | reverse complement strand
TATTGCCTGATGAAGCTCACAAAATCGGACTTGAAATGATGAAACGGCTTTTTGGCGAAAAGTATGCCTTTGTGTGTGCAACTCATATTGATAAAGGACATCTGCATAATCACTTTGTTGTCTGTGCCGCTCAACGTGATATGACCGGAAGAAAGCTTGATGACAATCTGACACTACTGCACAAACTTCAAAAAACAAATGATGAACTATGTCGTGAATATGGACTTGATGTAATCGATAGGAAAAAAGGAAAAGGGAAAAGTTATAAAGAGTGGCTAAGCGATATGCAAAATCCAACAGGTTCAAAGAAGCAGCAGCTTCGTGATTTGATAAATTCTCAGATAAAATATGCTTCTGATTTTGAGAATTTTATAGAAAGGTTAAAAGCTATCGGAGTTAAAATCTCATTTGGCAATTCTAAGAAATACGGAAAGGTAACAAAATATAAACTTCCAAATTCTACCGAAAACGACAAATGGAACAGAGGCTATAGTCTCGGAGCAGGATACTCAGATGAAATGATTGCCAAGCGTATCGCTAACCGTATTAAACGCCAAGAAGAACGTGCTAATATGTCAAAGACGGATAAGGCAATAGACAGAACAAAAATAAAAATTAAGAGTATGCTCGACACCTCAAGTGAAGACCTTTCATCATCAAATATTGGCTTGAATAAATGGAAAAATCGTCAAAATGCTATGCTGGCTGAACAAATAAAATCAGAGCTACGTGAGAAATATCATATTGATTATACTAACATAAAATCAAAAATCAAAGAACTAAGTGCAGACAACAATAATAACTTAGCCATAGTTGCCAAATATCAAAAATCAATGGAACAACTCCGTACTTTGATTGAAAACTGCCGTATATATTCAGATACTTTTCAGTTTAACAAACGATATTTAAAGTCAAGCAATCAGGAAAGGTATTATCAGGAGCACGAACAGGAGCTTAACGCTTTTGCTCTGGCGGAGGATTTTATATCAAGAACAAAAATCAATAAGAATATCCTTCATGATAAAGAAAAAGCAGCAGAATACATTTCTATCTTACAGCAAAGACTTGAATCCACAGAAGAAACCGCTAATATTCTTATGGAGCAGATAAGCGAAAATAAAAAAGCAATCGCAGAACTAAAGAAATATCAAAAAGAGCTTGATGTTTATCATCATCGAAACAATAATGAAATATAAAAAAGACATACCGTAGCTACACTCATTGAGTGTGGCCACGATATGCCTTTTTATATCATAACATCAGCAAAAAGAACATAATTGTAAGACATATCCCTATCGAGATATACCCTTCCTTTGTTATCATTCTGTAAGGCTTGTATTTGTCCTCAGAATGATTTTTTCTTATATCTATAGGATTATCCTTAAAAAAGCTTATAACAAGGATTATAAAGCCAATCAGAGCCATTATAATTACTGTTAAAGCAATCAGGACTTGTACTGTTCCTATATTCATATAAGATAACAATATATTTATTGTATTAAATAAGCAATGCATTATAACGGTATATAGCATATTATCGGTTGCAAGCCTTATCGCTGCAAATAATAATCCAAAGAAGAATCCATACATAACCGAGCCAAGCGAAAAGTGAAGCAGGGCAAAGAATAGGCTGCTTATTATAATTCCGGCTCTCATATCCACCTTATTGTATGCTCCAAGTATTACCCCTCTGAATACAAATTCCTCAACGACGGCAGGAACTATAGCAAATGCTGCTATGGCTACAAAAAGCGGATATATGTTTATATCCTCTGCCGTATCTGCTCCTGCATTTGATAACAGCCCCGCAAACATATTTAATAACATAGCTATGGGAACACCGCATACTGTAATTAAAGCTGTATGTAATAACGTCTTTCCGTTTATCTTTTTTAATGGAACTATAAAATCATTTTTATGCTTCAGATATAAAAATAATGAGAACAAAAATGTCATAAAATATATTGCCATCTCTGCCCCTACCGTACCAAAGAACATTATAGTCATAATTCCAACTAATTCAAATATGATACAAAATAAAAAGCTCTGATTTGCTATCCTTATTATCCTGTAATCATCAGGGCTGTCCTTTAATCTGTTTTCCCTTAAAGCGTATTTCTTTCCTATCCTATCAGTTATTATCATCTAATCCTGCACCTTTACCTTTCTTATCAATACTAAGTTCGTTCTTGTCATTATCTGACTCTTTCTTTTTATTTGCCTGATACTTTTTGTGTTCAATCGTATTTTGCAGATAGTTTGTTATATCGTCATAGACTATATTATTCTGTCTGCAAAATTCAATTATGGAAGCCCTATCCTTAAATTCTCCTATAACCTGACTGCTCATTATATTTCCTGTATTAAGCTTTACATCTGCAATAAGGTTATATCGTTTATCCTCTGGTAGTTCCTTTATTTTAAAATTTGAATATTTTGCACATTGTAGACTGCTTTTATCAACTTCTTTTTTCTCATTTAGTGCCTTAGAAAGTTCTCCTGCCTTCTCCTCAAGGTATTCCTCTACTCTCGGAAGATACTCTGCAAGTGTACCTGTATCCTGTGGGAGAATTGGATTTATATCCACGTTTATGCCGCCTATGGTAAGTCTTTCATCATTGAGTAAATCATGAAGAGAGTCCTCTCTTTCATTTTCTCCATGTATCTCTACTACAACATCAATATCTGAAGCCTCATGCTCAAGACCTCTGCACCTGCTACCACACAGAACTGCATCTACTGCTACAGCATCTACATCATAATCAGCTAATATCTCTTTTACTTCTTCAAGCACAATAACTTCAATATCTGATGCAGACAGATTATCAATTTCCTGAAATAATCTGTCTGTCCTTGCTCTGAACTTTTCTATTACATTGGAATTTAGCACATTATCACTTTGCGGACTGTCATTTTCTTCAATTAACATATTGTTAAAACCTCCTTCTTAAGTTATAATAAAAAAGAGCCGGAAACCCATTCGTATCCTGACTCTGAAATATCATTTGCAATTTTATATAATGTGTGCTATATTATAAGCAAGGTGTTACCCGAATAGCGGTTCGCCTTAGTTATTGGTTACTAAAAGAAGCAACCTCACTTGCGATGTGGGCGGTTGCTTCTTTTATTTTCTGTATCTTCAGCATTGTGATGTATGGATATAATCGTAACAACTATTCCAACAACTGTAACTATAATGCTAATCACAGTTACCACAATACCAATTGTTTCCAACAAAATACTGACCTTTCTTATGTACTTCCCTCATAGGCATCCCTCCTTAAATGCAAGGGAGCTTGTATGAATACTCATACAGTCCAAAAGGCGAACCGCTATCCGCTATGGATAACACCCAAGTAGATTATACCACAAAAAGACGGCAAATGCTACTTTATTATAATTTTCAGATAACCTGCTGTTCGCTTTTATTTACTACTGATAAATCATGCTTTGCCACATTATTTGAGGCTATTTTTTCTTTTTTCTCAGCTATCCTGTCAAAGATAGATGTCACAACTTCTTTAGCATTATGCTCTGTTTTCTCGGTAGATATCTCCTCTTTTTCCGTTCCAGTCTCGTCCATATTGAGTAATGCGTTAAGCTCATTAAGTCTGTCGAGCTTCTCCGCAAGCTCTTTTTCCTGTTTAAAAGGTTTTGTAACCTCCTCCTTTGCAGTCTCAAGCTGTGTTTCAACATTTATAAGCTGTTCTTCTGATTTTTTATGTTTTGCCTCAATATTCGTAAGAACATTGTTAAGCCTCATCATATTGCCAACAGCATCAGAGCCAATGTCCATGTGATATGTTATGGCACCTTTTATGCTAAGGTCGAACTTTTTGCTAAATGTATCAAAGGTTACCGACAGCTTGAATCCATGATATTCTCCTATGTCCATTGACATATTAAACTGTTTCATTCCCCTGCACATTTCTATAAGTGCTGTACCAGCTTCTTTTCTCTCGGTATATGTATTATTGCCTATCTTAATTTCAAATGGCTCTTTGTCATTAGCATCTTTGCTGTCATCCTGCACAGGCTCTCCTGCCTTTGTTCTATCCAAAAGCTCTGATTTAGAAGCCTTTAATTGCACTATGTCCACTTCATATCCCTTAATCTTTTCTTTTAGCTCTGCTATCCTTTTAGGATAATTTTTAGATATATCATCTTCAAGTCTGTACTTTTGGCTTGTATGATTCGCCTTTAAAAGTTTAAGCTTTGATACCTGTATATCCAAGTCCATTTTTTCTTTTATATATGGATTGCCGGTGCATAGTGCCTTAACCTCCGCATAAGTAAGAGCAGCTTCATCAATATCCTCGCACGACCTTACAGGTGATTTGCTCGTCATAATCTGACCGATGAACTTTTGCTTGTTTTCAATAACCTGCCAAGAATAGCTGTCAAATGTTCCTTCTGTTACATATCTGAATATTTTTACGGGTTTACCCATTTCTTTATACATATTTCCCTGTCTGATAATGCGTCCCTCCTGCTGTTCTATATCGGACGGTCGCCAAGGTACATCTAAGTGATGTAGTGCAATAAGTCTATCCTGCACATTGGTTCCTGCACCCATCTTCTGTGTCGAGCCAAGTAAAAAACGAACCTGTCCGCTTCTTACCTTTGCAAACAAATCCGCTTTCTTAGTCTCTGTATTCGCATCATGTATAAATGCTATTTCTTCTTTTGGTACACCTTTATCCATTAATTTATCCCGTATATCTTCATATACGCTGAAGCTTCCATCTCCTTTAGGAGTAGATAAATCACAGAAGATAAGCTGTGCGCCCTTGTTTTGTTCTTCCTCCTTATAAATCTCAAAAGCTTTCTCCACACACGCCACAGATTTAGAATTTTCATTTTCAGGTAACATATCCGAGATAAGTTTTTGGTCAAGTGCAAGCTTCCTGCCGTCGTTTGTTATCTTGAGCATATTATCGACTGAAGCATCAATACCGCCTCCTCTTACCTGTTCTGCTCTTTCTGCAAGCGACTTTACCATTTCCTTTTGTTCTTCCGACGGTTTTAATACAACATTTTCAAATACAGCCTCCGGCACATCAAGTTTTAACATATCAGGAGTCTGTATGTCTGCACTCTCCTTAAAGATAGATATAAGCTCCGGCAGATTGAAAAACTTTGCAAATCTTGTTTTAGCTCTGTATCCTGTCCCCTCCGGTGCAAGCTCAATAGCCGTCTGAGTCTCGCCAAATGCAGATGCCCAAGCATCAAACTGTGTAAGCTTCATTTGCTTTAAGGTATCATACTGTAGATACCTCATATTTGTATAAAGCTCCGTCATACTGTTAGAAATCGGTGTTCCTGTAGCAAAAGTAATCCCCTTTCCCCCTGTCAACTCGTCAAGATATTGACACTTAGCGAACATATCTGATGACTTTTGTGCATCTGTCTGAGCAATTCCCGCCACATTTCGCATTTTAGTATATAAAAATAAGTTCTTGTAATTATGACTTTCGTCTACAAAAAGTCTGTCTACACCTAATTGCTCAAATGTAACAACATCGTCCTTCTTACTTGCATCATTAAGCTTCTCAAGCCTAACCTTTAAAGCCTTGCGGGATTTTTCCATCTCCTTTATGGTGTATCTTTCATTTCTTTCAGCCTTTGCAAGAGCAATGGCTTCCTCAATTTCATCTATCTGTGCTTCTATGGTTGCAGCCTGTCTCTCGGCTGATAGTGGTATCTTTTCAAACTGTGTATGTCCTATTATTACTGCATCATAATCTCCTGTAGCAATTCTACTGCAAAATTTTTTACGATTTGCCGGTTCAAAATCTTTTTTTGTTGCCACTAAAATATTTGCACCGGGATAAAGTTGTAAGAAGTCTGAACCCCATTGCTCTGTCAAATGGTTCGGGACTACAAAAAGACTTTTCCTGCATAATCCAAGTCTCTTACTTTCCATAGCAGCCGCTGTCATTTCCCAAGTTTTACCTGCACCTACACAATGTGCAAGGAGTGTATTATTACCATATAATTGATGAGCTACTGCGTTTTTCTGATGAGGTCTTAATGTTATTTCAGGAGACATTCCCGGAAACTTAAGGTGCTCCCCGTCATACTCTCTCGGTCTTATGGAGTTAAAAAGCGTATTATACTTTTCAACCAGCCTCTCCCTTCTATCCGGTTCTGCAAATATCCAATCCTTAAACGTTTCTCTTATCATTTCCTGTTTCTGACTTGCAAGCGTTGTCTCTTTTTTATTAAGAACTCTTTTCTCCTTGCCGTCTTCTATTATGGTATCGAATACTCTGCTGTCTTTTAAATTCAGGCTGTCCTCAAGTATCTTATATGCATTGGCTCTCTCCGTACCGTAGGTAGCATTTACAAGAGGATTACTCCTGTCAGCATTTTTTCCTCTTATATTCCATTGACCTGTCACATCTGAAAATTGTACCCCGACTGTACCCTGTCCCCATCTGCTGTATGTAAGATATTCAGGAGTTTTAAATGTTTCTTTCATAAATTGCTCATATATTTCGGGTTCAATCCAAGTAGCACCTATTCGTACTTCAATTTCAGATGCATCAAGGTCTTTTGGCATAACTTTCTCAAGTGCCTGAACATTTATTGAATACTCTTGATTATTCTCCGCACAGTCTTTTGCAATCCATAGTTTCTCCCTTACATTACCTGATAGGTATTCGTCTGCCGGTTCCCACTTTTCCGTAACAGGATTTTTAAAAATTACACCCATAAGGTCGTTTATTATGTTTTCTTCAGTCTTTCCGGTAAGTTCCACCATAAAAGGAATATCGACCTTTGCTTTCTCCGATAAGGATATAGCCAATGCTTCACTCGCAGTATCAACCGAAGTTACTACTTCTGCCCGCTTAATTGTTCTTTTGGTAAACATATCAGCTTTTTCTTTGAAGTTTCCATCTGTGTCGAATTTTTCAAGTGATGCCAAAAGAGAATAACTTGAATCCTGATTAAACACACTCTTATTAGTTCTTGAATTTATACGACCATATTTCTTTTCAAATGAATCATATAAATCATTTAACTTTTTTTGCTTTGAAACTATTTCTACCTCAGAATCTTCCTTAAGTTGCATATCAATAAGCTCTCTGGTACAGTCTCTAATTCCAACCAAGCCTTTTATGCGTTCAACCTTTGAGCTGTCCATATCAACAGGCTTCATAACTGAATTTTCACGATAGTACAGTTCATCATCAATTATGGTATAGCTGAAATTTTTTACATCCGGAACAGCGGGTATAGTTCTATCCTCTAATTTCTCCTCGATATCATCAAGTGTGACTTCTGGTTTATCTATTACTCCCTCGATATGCGATAAAGCTTCATTAAGCTGTTCAGCAAAAGGCTTGTCATTATTAGGAACACAGGAAGCTTCCATACCATACGGTCCCGAAATCATTTCCATATTTCCTACTATCATTTCAGGGTGGTCTGCAAAATATGTATTTATTCTTATGCCATCTTCATTTTCTTTTGTATGAATCCACTCAGGCTCTTCCTTTACAAGTCTGTCTCTCTTTTTGAAAAAAAGTATATCCGAAGTTACTTCTGTTCCGGCATTTGCTTTAAAAGCGGTATTTGGCAGTCTAACAGCACCAAGCAGCTCGGCTCTTTCAGCAAGGTATTTACGCACCGACTCATTTGATTTATCCATAGTACCCTTAGATGTTACAAATGCTATCACTCCGCCGGGACGTACTTTATCAAGTGTCTTGGCAAAGAAATAATCATGTATAAGGAAATTATGTTTGTCATACTGCTTATCCTGAACCTTGTATTGTCCGAAAGGTACATTGCCGATTGCTACATCAAAAAAATCATTAGGATACTGTGTTTTCTCAAATCCCTTTATCTCGATTTTAGAATTTGGATATAATTTCTTTGCTATGTGTCCTGTAAGGCTGTCAAGTTCAACACCATATAATTTTGACTGTTTAAGCTCATCAGGTAACATACCGAAGAAATTACCTGTACCCATAGACGGCTCTAATATATTTCCCTTTTCAAAGCCGAAACGTTCAAGAGTATCATATATGCCCTGTATGATAGTCGGACTCGTATAGTGAGCATTAAGTGTACTTTCTCTCGCTGAATTATATTCTTCTTCAGAAAGCAGTCCTTTAAGCTCATTATATTCACTCGTCCAATTATCCTTCGTTTCATCGAATGCATCTGCAAGTCCGCCCCAACCTACATACTGTGCTAACTTCTCCTGCTCCTCTGGTGTGGCGTTTCTTTCTTCCGCTTCAATGCTCTGAAGCGTCTTTATAGCGTCGATATTCCTGCGAAACTTTTCTTTTGGTGTACCATTACCAAGTGATGCATCTGATATATGATAGTTCTTGGCAGGAATTTCTTCTTTAATATCCGAAGTCACACCTTCTTCATTTAAGGTTTCCTGCTCATTATTTATTATTTTTTCACTATCTTTCTCAACCTCTGCAAACTCAACCTTAGCTGCTTCAAGCTTTCTCTGATTATACTGTTCAAGCTCCTTGTCTGTCAGATATAGCTCCTCAAATACAAGTTGTTCAATCCTTTTTGCAACAACATTCCAATTAAGTAATATTTTTGCATACGGATTGTGTATATCTCCTTTTTCAAGCTGTATGCCCTTTGCATCGTGATTTTCATAACTATGCCATGTTCCGCTGATAGCACTTGTTTGACCGCCCGTTCCATATTCATTTTTTAGAAAATCCACAATTTCTTTTTTATCGTGTCCCTCCTTCACGTAGTCATAAATACGAAACTTTCCGCCTGTAACCCCGCTTCCGTTAGATAATACGCTGTCTATTTCGTCCTGCGTTATAAAGCTTTCCTGTATCACATCAACTTTATCCTTTGTAGGAAGTTCCCGTTTTTTATCGGCATACCCTTTTATCTTCTCTGCAAGTTCCTGCGGTGTAGGCGTAAGTCTCCAATGCAGTTTTATATCTCCCTTTTCCAATGCTTCTACTCTGTCTAAAATTTCATCACGAATAGTGATGGCTCCCTCCTCTGTCGAAAGAAGTTCACTAATATGCTCCAAAAATATAGAGTTCGAATCGCTGTCAAGTGAAAAATTCTTAGGTTCTTCAGATATAGAATCACGAAAGAAAAAATATATATTTTCCGCAAGTTCATTACGGTATATCTGCTCTGCCAAAAAACTCTCATTCTTCGACAGAAAATCTCCGGCTTCGACAATATTCGACATTCTTTTTTCGACATCGTCCCACGACAATTTCATAAACGGATTATTTTTTGCACTATTACCTTGACCAAATAAAACACCTTCCTCGTTATACCATACAGATATATCTCTTCCATTTATATCAAATCCCTTGCCCATAGTCATAAATTCTTTTTTTAAAAAATCAGTCATATATTCAGCAGTATGGTTTTCACGATATTTCTCATAAATTCTTTCTCTTGAATTTCGTCTACCTCCACCTGTCTTTAATATTTCATTAATACTTTCATCGGACAAAGAAAAAGCGGCAGAAGTTTTGACTTTCGTCTCTGCTTCTGCCGCTACTATTGTTCCAACCTGTTCCTCAAACAATGGAAATAAGCTAAGCTGTTCATATTTTACCTTTATTGTAAGATTTGTCTCAAGCGGTGGATTATCCTCTACAGGCTGTAAACGATTTCCTGAAGAACTATCTCGTCTGCTCTGTTTACTACGGAGTTTCTTCTCCTTACCCACTCCATCTGATTTTCCGCTTTCAATTCTTCCGTCACTCCCTCTGCTTTCATCAGCTGATTTATTATCCTCTCTGCTCTTTCCTCCGCCTGTTTCTGTATCATCAGGCAATGTGTAAGAAGTGTTCCCGTCATCAGCTTCCCGTTGTATATTCCCGAATGATGTTCCTTCAGAAATGTTCGTCTCAGTATTCCGTACTTCGTGAGTTCCTCCTCCGGCTCTTTGGAAAGTGTCAGATTTGGCACTTGATAATCCCCTTCCTGTCTGTAAGTTATCTTCATAATCATTACCTCCTATCTCTTTACTTGGCTTGATATCAAGCTCATTTTCAGTTCCTTTAGCTTCCTGAATTGTTATATTGCTCTGCGTTTCACTTTCACGCTTTAAAGCATTATAGTCATATTGAGATATATTTTCAAGTCCTTTTTCAGAATTTTTTAATTTTTCTTTTTCAATCTGCTTTTCTATATCTTCGATTGTTCTTCCAATCTCCATAAGAACAGGCTCACACATGTCTGTTGTGGCAGTTCCGAGAATAGTTAATGTCTCAGGAGAATTAAATTCCGTCAGATAATCAAAGTTCAAATCTCCCAGATATGCTTCCACATCCTCATCACACCTTGATAAAAGCGTATATGCAATACTTGCTGCAAGTGTTTCTCTAAGTCTTATCTCCAAATTAAAATCATCAAGTCCTGACAGATAAGATGTTTCTTTCACTTCCACAAGGTCTTGCAGAATATCAGGTGCATAATCTGAAGCTATTTTATTTGAAATATCAATAAGCCTGTCCGCAAATGGCTTTGTGGCATCAGTTTTTCCATATATGCTGTCAAGCCTGCTTATTACATCTGACTCAAGGTCGTCTTTCATCTCCCATAGCTTTGGTAAAATACCATTATATTTCGACTTATGTACATCTGATACATCAAACACATATCTAAGCTTTGGTCTTGGTGCACTATCATCAATTAATGCTATACCTTTTGCTCCCCTGTTTACCCAACAATGCATACGGTTATTCCATAATTCAATGGAAGCACAAGCCGTCGCATCAGGTCTTTGAGCATATAAAAGCAACTGGTCTTTAAATGAATAACGATAGTTTCTTGCAGCAGTTTTTAAATAGTCTGTCCAATCACCCGGACTGCTTGATATTTTGTCCAATGTGTCTTTGGCAAGTCTTTCTACTTCATCATATCTTTGTGCCATAGCTACCTCCTTAGCTTATAAAAAATATAATTACTTCTTTTTCTGAACAAATTCAATCTTGAATTTAAACTGTTTTCCACAAACTTCTGTGCCGTCCTTTTTTGTATAATTGCAGTCCACAATCTGTTCAGGTGTTAAATACGCATCATATGTGCCCTCTCCGTTTTTTTTCTTTATTTTTTTAATAAGAACTCTCTTTCCTGCGAGTATTGCTTTTATCTGTGCATCTGTTGGTGTTATTCCCATTAGCTTTCCGAACATCATTCCACATTTGTCCTTACAATATGCTCCATATTTTCCTTTGACAACATAAGCACCACAGTTTGGACAGCGCCCAAGAACCTCAACATCAGTAAACATTTTCTTATCTTCATCACTAACACTATGATATGTCCCGACAAGCTCCTCAACCATATTCTTAATGTCAGTCATAAATTCTTCATAAAAAGCCTCTCCCTTTGCAATCAGA
>JAFUEG010000380.1 GCA_017464045.1 Lachnospiraceae bacterium | reverse complement strand
GATTACGGAAAAAGCACCTATATGTGCATCCTTCATTATCTCAAGCTTTTCTTCCCTGCTCTTATATGATTTAAGTGCATCCATTGTATCCATAAAGCCATCGACATGAAACCCACCGGTTATTATAAGCGGTATCGCAACACCCATACACGTATATGTAATTATTCCTATATCAAACACGCAACATATATAATTCCAAAGATACAAAATTCCACCTATCAGAGCTCCCACAAAAGGAAAAAATATCAAGTGATATCTCATATCCTTTTCCTCCCACTTAAATTGCGGAACAGGTACCTTGGAATATATTGAAAATGCTATACAAAACGCTTTTATAAACTCCATACTGCATCCTTCTTAATAATTCAAATATATCGTAGTTAATCACCAATCACTTTACCCGAATAGGAATACCTGCCACAACCTCCCACACCTCATCGGAAATTATAGCTAAGTATCTGTTTATATCTCCCAAAGCTTTTATATATTCCATAGTGGACTTATCATACTTAATACCATCTTCGAATACGTTATTTGAAACAACCACTAAGTTATCACAGCTTTTATTTATAGCTGCAATATCATTTTTTATCTTTGTAACAAGACTTTTATAAAAAATTAATTTATCGTCCATATAGTGTTTATCATTATCATCAAGTTCTTCACCTAATCCTTCAACAGCATCCTCAGTTCGAAACATCTCATTAGCCACCAGATTAGACATACACTCAAGCAATACATCACCTTTCCCCAATCTGTCAACTACAAATCCTATATCTCTTGGCTGTTCAATGGTTATAAAACCCTTATCATTACGAAGCATCCTATGACGTCTCACACGCTCCCTATCCTCATCACCATACACCTGCATTGTGGCAAGATAATAAAGCGGCACTCCGCTATCATTTAGTTCAGTTATCCTCTGCTCTGCAAATGCGGATTTTCCGCTTCCGCTTCCGCCATAAACCAAAATCATCATATAAATCTCTTATACGCCTCTATCTTAATATCCTCAAAGGTTGTCTGTTCATTATAAAGTGAAAGTGCCATATCAAGCAGTGAAAACATCATAACTGCACCTGTACCCTCACCAAGTGCAAGCTCTCCAAATATCACCGGTTTAAGTTCCAATTCTTCAAAAATATACTTCATAGCAGGTTCCCTGCCTATATGTGAAGCAAATATATAATCTTTAACACCGGGAAAAATCCTTACTGCAACAAGCGCAGCAACAGCGCTTATCACACCATCAAGAACAATCGGAATATGATAAACCGCTCCGCCGATTATTACGCCGACCAAGCCAGCTATATCAAGACCGCCTACCGTCTGAAGTATAGTAAGTACATCAGCATCCGGACCATTAAGCTCATATTTTTTCAAAGCATCACTTATAACACTTTTCTTTTTATCTAATCCTTCATCACTCAGTCCCGCACCACGGCCTACAAGCTCTTTAGCATCCCTCTTAAGAAGTGCCATTGCAACAGCACTGCTTGTGGTAGTATTACCAATTCCCATTTCACCTGTTCCGATTAAGGAATATCCCTCATGCTTTAAGTCCGATACCATATCCATTCCTATCTGTATGGCACAGCACATTTCCTCTTTTGTCATGGCAGGCTCTTTGGCAAAATTCCGTGTACCCTTGGCAACCTTCCTGTCAAGCACACCGGGTATTATTTCATCCGACTTTATGCCTATATCAACAGGTATTATTTTAGTATTATTAACTGCTGCCATCCTGCATACCGAGGATTTATTTTCTCCCATAGCCGAGGCCACCGCCAAAGTGACATCTGAACCGCTTTGGCTTATCCCCTCTTCAACCACTCCGTTATCCGCACACATAACTATAACAGCCTTCTTATCAAGCTTTAAATCATCCGTTTTTAGTATACTTCCCATCCTTGCAATAATATCTTCAAATATACCAAGACTGTCAAGCGGCTTGGCTGCATTATCCCAGCGTTTTTTTACAGAAGCATAATATGTACTGTCAGGTGAAGTAATATTATATTTTTCGGTTAAAACATCCTCAAAAAAAATTTTGCAATCCATATTTCATACTTATCCTTTGAATACTTTAATGGCATCTCACGCCTTCAAATCCTTTTTGGTATACTTCACATAAGCAATAACAATACCCACGACCATAAATACCATACCAATTAAAAGATACGTAGCATTAATTGAATTATCGTTAATTATGTCCGAGCCATTGGTATATCCATACGGTGTGATATACCTCAAAAATTCAGCCTTATCGGATATGTTTGCAATCAGATTCAGAAAATAAAATGCAGCCGTTATTCCGATTCCTATACCTATCCCCGAACTGCTGATAAATGCAGAAATCCCAAAGCATATTCCGGCTATTTCAAGCTGCATCATAAGTTGTGCAAGGTGATACAGAAAAATCTTTGTCCACAGAATCTTCTCTCCTATAGCAGCCATTGATAAAACAGCAAGACAAAAGATAATAATATTCATCATTATTATCATAACGAAAACCGATATAAGCTTCTCGGTTATAACCTTTTTTCTCGATACAGGATGAGTAAATAAAAACTCTGCCGTCCTTTCCTTTTCTTCCTTCATGAGAGCTGTTATTCCCGATATGGCAGCAAAGAAGGCTCCGCCTATGCCAAGTATATTTCCGCACTCAACGGCATAGAAGCCGATAAGTGTTCCGAAGTTTAATTTATCCATTCCAAAGGCAGATGAAAATGTACCCATGGATGCAAACACCTTTGTTGCCTCATCCATTTCATTTTTCATCTCAGGATATAAGAATATACAAGCCAAAATAAAAAAACCTATAGCTGCTGTCCAAATAATAAATGCACCCTTATTTTGTTTTAACTCATGCTTTAAAATAATCATTTTTCGCTCTCCACAATCTTTTCATCTATTATTTTGCTTCATAATAATTCATAAAAATCTCTTCCAAGGTCGGCTCTGTGATAGTTATATCCTTTATTTCACTTTCCGACAAATGCCTAAGAAGCTTTTTTATATCTCCTGTATA
Organism: Lachnospiraceae bacterium; assembly: GCA_017464045.1. The sequence goes on along the minus strand of JAFUEG010000380.1, from coordinate 12,453 downwards.
TAAAAAACTTACTGTTCCATCATTTTGTTGTAAATCCGAAACTCCTTTAAGAGCATTTGTATCAAAAGTTCCTGAAAATGTGATTTTTTTAGCTCCGGTTTCCTCAAGCTTTTCAACCTTATCCGACACAATTATTTTTCCGCCTTTTATAAATGCTGCCGTATGACAATAGCTTTGTACCTCGGAAAGAATATGTGAGGACAAAAATACTGTTGAACCGTTACTGTTTTCTTCAGAAAGTATCTTGAAAAATTCCTTTTGCATAAGCGGATCAAGACCTGATGTAGGTTCATCCAATATCAAAAGCTTAGGCTGATGCTGTATGGCGCAGATTATTCCGGCTTTCTTTCTGTTACCAAGTGAAAGTGCATCCACCTTTTTTGTTGTATCAAGATTCAACCTCTCGCATAGCTCTTCTGCCTTTTTTGAGCAATCCTTCTTCCTCATATCAGCGGAAAGCTTTATAACCTCTTTAACGGTCATTTTGTTGTAGAAGTTAATTTCAGAAGGAAGATATCCTATACTCTCAAGTATTTTATCATGGTCACTAACTATATCCATATCAAATACGGAAGCCTCACCGGAGGTAGGTGCGATAAGACCAAGCAAAGTTCTTATGGTAGTCGATTTGCCTGCACCGTTAGGTCCGATAAATCCGAAGAAATCCCCTTCATCCACAGACAAATTCAAATTCTCAATACCTATTATATCCCCATATTTTTTTGTCAGATTATTCGTCGTAATCGCTTTCATAGAATATATTCTCCCTAAAATGGCTGCCACACTAATATGATGTGGCAGCCATTTTAACTTATTATACTATAAATTAATTCTTTTTAAATATAATTGCCTCTTCTATGGTAACACCATCTTCACCATACATATTTAAAGTTATTGTACGAGCAACCGCATCATAGATTGCTTCTACACCTTCTTCCTTTACTCCTCCTACGAGCATTTCATTTCCGCTCATTGTAAAAGTATCTGTATCTGTTTCTCCTTCAACAGTCAATGAAATACTGTTTCCAGAAATAACTATAGTGAAATCCGAAGCTGATTCTCCTGCCATTGCTTCGTATTGTTCTTTGGAAAAAGATGTTTCTCCTATCCAAATCTCGTATAGCTCATAGGTTCCGTCCATAGTAGTATCCGGTGTCTGGTTAGCCTCTGTAGTAGCTTCAGTTGTTGTCGCCTCTGTAGTGGTCATCTCAGTGGTGGATTCAGTAGTCGTCTCTGTGGTTTTTGCCTCTGTTGTAGTTGCTTCGGTAGTTCTCTCTGTAGTTATCTCTGTTTTTTCTGTTGTTTTCTCATCATCTTCCTTATCCTTTTTCAAAAGGAAAATCGTCACTACAACAATCGCAGCAATTATAAGAATACTTGTTATAATTATTGCTGCAACAAGCCCTGTTTTTTTCTTTGGTGGTTGACTGTTATTTCCGCCATAATTCTGAGGCTGTCCCTGAGGGTAACCCTGTCCATACCCCTGATTAAATCCGGGTTGTTGCATTCCCATCTGCTGTGACATATTATTTTGTTGTGGCATACCCATCATCTGTCCCTGTACACCTGTTTGCTGTTGCATACCCATCTGTCCCTGCATACCATTCTGCATCTGAGTATTATATTGATTATATGCTCCCGGATTATTCTGATATCCTCCTTGCATATTAGGGTTTTGCTGCATCCCTGCCTGGCGGATATCATTTCCACAATTGTTACAGATTACCGCTCCGTTTTCAAGCGGTGCTCCACAAAACGGACAATTCATATGATTTCCTCCTTATATAATTTTCTTAAAGCATTATTACTTAATATGTCATTCCTTCAATCGTATTTTGTTCATTATAACATTATATATGAATTATTCCAACAGAAAGTTATTATAAAAAACGATGCACCCTAAAAGGTGCATCGCTCATAAATCATCTCCCCGAACGGCTTGATGTATTTTAATGTTCTCCAATCTTAAGCTCTGTCAGATGATGAATAACCTGCGATATACTGTTTACACTGGTTGATATCTCTTTGTTAAGCTCTGTACAGCTCTTAGCAAGCTTGCCTACCTCATTTGCTACGACGGTAAAGCCTCGTCCTGCCTCTCCGGCTCTTGCAGCCTCTATGCTGGCATTAAGTGCAAGTATATTCTGTTTCTTCTGGATGGCATCCAGATTCTTGGTATCGCTTTTTATGTTGCTTACATACTCATCGCACTGCTTAATCCCATCCTTGAGACTCTCTATCAGTGTTCCGTTGTACTTCGAGTTGTACTCAGAGTTAATAAAGTTGTTCATAACCTGTCCAAGAAGATTTGCAGATGCATTTATTTCTTCTTCGGTTTTGATATTTACCTTACCTAACGCTTCTATATATTCATCCTCGTTTATGCCAAGCTCTCTTGCAGTTGCCCTGAACTCATCCTCGTCAGGATTCATAGGAAGCACCTGTCCTCCGATTACTGAACCAAGCACAGTACCGTCATTTAACTCAAGCGGGATTCCAAAATCCACAAGACCTGCATGGCAATGATATACGCCCTTGCCCTCAGCATCGCATTTCTCACATCTTCTGCATCCCTCTGCACTGCCTCGTGTAAGCTTAATACAAAAATCAGTAAAGTTATAGCAGTCTGAAATATATTTTCCATCAGCTCCGACGGCCACTGTAGCAAGTCCTGTGGCTTTTGCCCAGTTGCTCATAATCGCTTCGAATTGTGTCATATCTGCAAAATCTTCTATCTTCATATGTACACCTCACATCTTACATAAGCTTCTTAAACATCTCTCTAAACTGCTCTAAACTTGCCGGCTTAGGATTACCCGGTGCACACGCATCTGCTGCCGCAGACTCGCAGAGGAAATCCAAATCCTCTTCCTTAAGCTTATCTAACTTAGTTGGAATACCAACATCTACGGAAAGCTTTCTTACTTCGTCAATTGCAGCCTGTCTGTACTCATCCTGACTCATACCCTCTGTATCCACACCAAATGCTTCTGCAATATATTTGAACTTATCTCCTGTTGCTTCTGCGTTGAATTCCATTACGATAGGAAGCATCATAGCACAGGCTACTCCGTGTGGTGTATCATATACAGCACCAAGTGTATGTGCCATAGAATGTGCTATACCAAGTCCGACATTTGAATATGCCATAGCAGTTACATACTGTGCCAGAGCCATACCCTCACGTCCGTCAGGGTCATTATCCACTGCCTTTCTTAAATTCTTTGCAATAAGCTTAATTGCCTCAAGGTTAAGGCAGTCAGAAAGCTCCCATGCAGCAGCAGTTGTATAACCTTCTATAGCATGAGTAAGTGCATCCATACCTGTCGATGCTGAAAGTCCCTTAGGCATACTTGCCATCATATCAGGGTCAACTACAGCAATATCAGGAATATCATTAGGGTCTACACATACGAATTTGCGCTTCTTCTCTACATCAGTAATTACATAGTTAATTGTTGATTCTGCACCGGTACCACCTGTAGTAGGAACTGCGATTGTAAATACGGTACGGTTCTTAGTAGGAGCAACTCCCTCCAACGAACGAACATCCGCATACTCAGGATTATTGACAATAATTCCTATGCCCTTACCGGTATCCATTGAAGAACCACCACCGATAGTTATCATAAAGTCAGCGCCTGAAGCCTTGTAAGCCTCTACACCGCTTTTTACGTTCTCTATAGTTGGATTTGGCTTAATATCAGAATAAATCTCATAAGCAATTCCATTCTTATCCAATAAATCAGTAACCTTTGAAGTAACCCCGAATTTAATTAAATCAGGATCTGATGCAACAAAAGCTTTCTTAAAGCCTTTTGCCTTAATAATACCCGGAATCTCATTGATAGCACCATGACCATGATAGGATACCCCATTCAACACAAAACGATTAACTCCCATTTTTTCTACCTCCTATATAAAAAATATGCGCAAGTGTAACATTTACTCACATTATTATTTTATCACAACAAAGTTGGTCAGACAAGCATGAAAGTGCTTGTCTGATGAGATAATTCAATAATCAATTATTGCCTCGATATGAAAATTAAAGTTCCGGTCATATCTACTTTCCTTACTACGCCACAATCTCTACATCTTACGATAATATAGTCTTCAGCAAGAGCTATCCTTTGATTAGGACCTTGCCATCCGACACCAATACCTTCTAAATCCCCATCCGTACTTAAAAAATTTGAATCAATAAAATTTACCAAAGAGATGGAAACAGCAAAACGGAAGATATGATTCAAGCTGAAGGAGATATCAGATATGAGTATTTTTCTCCATAATCCCATATAACTTATCCATATCCATAAACTCTCTTAAAGTATCTGCAAGCTTGTCATATTCCGCTTCCTTTATATCCTTATAGCTCTTTATATCAATATTTGTAATATTAACATTATTTCTTTTAGCCAACGCCTTTATGATAGTTTCTGCTATATCTCCTTTATCAAATATTCCATGTACATAGGTTCCGTAAACATTTTCCTTTTGAACCACGGGGCTGTCTGTATTATCTGCGCTATCCGAAACTCCCATATGTATCTCATAGCCTTCAAACTCTTTTTCTGATAATGCTTCAAATGCACCTGTCAGCTTTCCAATCCTTCCGCTTATCTGCTTACGTGTTTTTTCCTCACAGATATGCGTTTCTATCGGAAGAAGTCCCATACCTTCTATGCATCCGCCTTCTTCATTTCCTTCCTCGTCGTAAATCACATAGCCAAGCATCTGATAACCGCCACAGATTCCAAAAACCGGTATTACATACGCATCTTCACTTGCCAACTTCTTAATCTTAGCTTCGAATCCGCTTTCTCTTAGCCACCTCATATCCCCAATTGTATTCTTACTTCCGGGAAGAATTATCATATCAGGATTACCAAGTGAATTTACATCATTCACATAGCGTAGATTAATTATGTCCGTCTGTTCAAATACATTAAAATCCGTAAAATTAGATATATGAGGAAGTCTGATAACAGCTATATCAATCAAACCGTGATTTTGTCTTTCAAATCGTTCCGTCAGGCTGTCCTCGTCATCAAGATTAAGGTTCATATACGGCACTACTCCAACCACAGGAACCTTGCCTTTTTCCTCGAGCATCTCTATACCGGGATCAAGTATGGTCTTATCACCACGGAACTTATTTATAACAAGGCCCTTAACACGTGCCCTCTCATCATCCTCTAAAAGCATAAGCGTACCAAGGAGCTGAGCAAATACACCGCCCCTGTCTATATCACCAACAAGGATAACCGGAGCATCTACAAGCTTTGCCATGCCCATATTTACGATATCATTTTCCTTAAGGTTAATCTCTGCGGGACTTCCCGCACCCTCGATTACGATAATGTCATACTCCTTATCAAGCTTTTCATATGCCTTCATGATTTCAGGCACTAACTTCTTCTTATACTCAAAATACTCTCTGGCTTTCATATTGCCTATTACTTCACCATTTACAATAACCTGAGAGCCTACGTCACTTGTAGGCTTAAGAAGTATGGGATTCATAGCCACATCAGGCGCAATTCCTGCTGCCTCTGCCTGCATAACCTGTGCACGTCCCATCTCAAGGCCATCAGCAGTTATATATGAATTAAGCGCCATATTTTGCGACTTAAACGGACACACCTTATATCCGTCCTGCTTAAATATTCTGCAAAGACCTGCCACTATTAAGCTTTTCCCCACATTTGACATGGTTCCCTGAACCATAATAACTTTAGCCATAGAAATCCACCTTTGAAAAATACATCTTAAATGCATCCTCATCTATATCAAATAAATCCATAATTATATCCTTCTTAAAGACCTCTTTAGGTGTACCGTAGCAGGAGATATTTTCACCCTTTACGCAAAGCACCTTGTCAGATATCTTGCCTGCCAGTTCTATCTCATGAAGGGATAAGATAACAGCCACATTTTCTGTTTTCGCCATCCTCTTTAAGACCTCCAAAAGCTCTATCTTATACTTTATATCAAGGTATGAGGTAGGTTCATCCAAAACCAGTACCTCGGGCTTTTGACATATAGCCCTTGCCAGAAGTACACGCTGTTTTTGTCCGTCACTCAGCTTTTGAAAATCCCTGTCCTTAATCGAAAGTATTCCGACCATCTCCATGGATTCAAAAATTTCTTTTTCATCCTCTTTGCTTAGAATTCCCATTTTACCTGTATAAGGATATCTTCCCAGCGCCACTACGTCATAGCATGTAAGAAGCTCCGGTCTCACACGCTCCGTTAAAAGCACTGAAACCTTTTTCGCCATATCCTTATAATTAATATCCTTTAAATCATTTTCTCCGATAAATACCGTACCGGAAACCACCTCGAGCTGCCCGGTTATACTTTTTAAAATTGTAGACTTTCCCGAACCGTTCGGACCGATAAGCGTGAGAATCTCACCCTTACTCACCCCAAACTCTATATCCTTTACAATCGGCTTGCCGTTATATCCGACTGAAAGCTTCGATGTCTTTAAATAATAATCCATTTTCTACTCCCTCTTGCTGCCCTTAATCAGCATCGCAATAACTATCGGTGCACCAAATACCGCCGTAACCGTGCTTATATTAAGCTCTGTCGGTGAAAATGCAGTCCTCGCTATAAGGTCACATACCATGCAGAATATACTTCCACCTATAAAGCAAGCCGGTATAACAATTATCGGCTTGGAAGTACGAAGCCCTCTCTTTATAAGATGAGGCACCGCAATACCGACAAAGGATATAGGGCCTGCAAAAGCTGTCACACATGCTGAAAGAACGCTCGACAAAAGAATAAGCACAACCCTGAATACCCTTATATTTACACCTACACTTTTTGCATAAGCTTCTCCGAGCAAAAATGCACTTATCGGCTTTGCAAGTATAAATATAATAATCGATGTAATCGTTACTATAACAAATGCTATAAAAACATCCCGCCAATTAGAAGCCGAAAAGCTTCCGAGTGACCAGCCGTGAAGATTTATAATATCCGAATCGCTTGCAAAGGTTATGATAAAATCCGTAATGGCCGAGCAGATGTAATTAATCATTATACCGCCGATTATAAGAACCGACATAGACTTAATGTATCTGGATAAAACAAGAATAAATGCTATCGAGAGCATAGAACCGGCAAATGCCGCAATTACAAGAGAAATGGATGAAACTCTTCCGAATCTCTCAAGAAAGAAAACAAGAGTAAGCGCAACCACCATCTTAGCACCTGAAGAAATACCAAGTATATAAGGGCCTGCGATAGGATTATTGAAAAATATTTGAAGCAAAAGTCCGGACAAAGAAAGTGCTCCTCCTAAAATCGCAGCCATGCAAATCCTCGGAAGTCTGATATGCCAGATAATATTATAATAACCCTTTTCTCCCTCTCTCAAAAAAATAATCTTAAAAATATCCGGTACTGAAATATCAACCGAACCGATATTAATATTCAAAATAGTAATAATTATAAAGAGAATAAACATAAAAACAAAGAAAAAAGAATATCTAATTTTACTATTCGTACTATGTTTTTCAAAATTAATCGAATTATCTTTTTTTACCATACTTCATATCCTCAAATAAATAGTACATATCAAAAATAATTATATCTCTTTTCACTGTGTAAATCAAATTGAGTGTGTAGACAGTTTCATAAGCAAACCGTCTTTTTTACGTCGGTACTTAGCGAGGTATTTTCGAGCTTAGTACCGCTACGTAAAAAATCGAGCGAGAGCGTGTTTGCGTTGAAACTTGTCTACACACTCAATTTGTCAAAACACTCTCGATTAATCAAAACACATTTAATGTATCCTATAAAGAAATTCAAGAGTTTCGGCATCATCATCGGTAAAAACAGTATGGAAATCACCGATTATATTTCCTATAACATCCGTAGCCTGAAACATATTCTTTTCCGTACACCACACATTATCATTTTTAACTGCTTTAAATTCTGCAAAAAGTGCATTTTTATCAATTAATTCATCTATACTGTGAAGCGGATTATCTATAGTGGCGTTATATATTAGATAGTCTACATCCTTCGCAGTATTGTAAAACTCTTCCATAGTAATATTCGTACTTGATGATGCCTTTTCATCATCAGCTCCAAGGTCATCAAATATGTAATCTCCGCCTGCTATCTCAATCATCTTTGGTATGTAGTCAGAGGTCTTTCGCACGACAACAGAGCCGGATTCATTTATATAAAAATATGCTACTGTCTTTCCTGTGCTTTCATAATCCGAAAGTTCCTCAACATATTTTTTCTGCTCTGCAAAAAATGCATCTGCCTCGTCCTGTCTGTCTGTTATCTCTGCATAAACCTTTATCCATTCGCTTCTTCCGAGAGGATGATCCTCATAGCTTGAGCAGTCGATAAAAACAGTAATCCCAAGCTCTTCTAATTTTTCCTGAACCTCAGGGGTATGAAGAATCATTGTATTTTCTATTGCAAGCTTACATTCATCATCCATCAGATACTCATAATCAGGCTCCGAATACTTACCTGCAAAGACAATCCTTTCCTCCTCCATAGCTTCCTTTACGGCATCTATATGCCAGTCATCAGCATTAAGAGATGTGGTTCCTACCATATCAAGCGCATCCATAGCGTTAAAGAGTGCCATAGTTGAGGTTGAAGCAAGATATATATCAGATACAGGCTTTTTAATTATATAATAATCCTTAGCACACTCAGGTACATCCTTACCCTCCGGCACAAGTAGATAATTTCTTCCGTCACTTATACTGATAAGAGAATAACCTTCCTCATATCTGTAAATAGTAAAACACTCCGCATAATCAAGCGGAACAATTTCCTTAAAATGAAGCCCCTCTATCAAAGGGGCTTCTTCATTAATTGCATCTGTGTCACTGCTTACTTCGTTATTACTTTTTTTATTTGCTCCGCAGCCTGTCAACATAAGCGAAAAAATCAACAGAATGCATAATATTAAATTAATACTTTTTTTCTTATAATTAATCATTACTATTATCCTATAACTGTTATCTATTAGTATTAATTATTTAATTTCAAATCACTATCACTTCATCATGATATGTATATTTAATTTTATTTTTATATATTTGATAAATCAAAATCCTAAAATTACTTAATTGTCATCGAATCAAAATAAAGTGTATATTCTATCTCATGAGGCTCACTCATAGCAGTTGTATCTGCTATAACCTTCATGTTCTTATCAAATATGGTTACAGGTATCTCAAATACAGAATTACCCTCTGTATTAACAGGCAGATATTTCTCACCGTTTACAACCATGTAATCATAATTAGGACTGCTCCATACGATAGTTGCGATACATTCTCCATTTTCTACCTTAATGTCAGCAGGTGAATCAACACTTGCCTTACCTGAACCGCCTGCAAGACTTACCTCTACAGAATAATTTCCATCTGAAAGCCCAAGAGAATCAACAGTTGTAAATACACCTTCTTTAAAGGCATCTATAGGAAGTGAATCCACACGGAAAAGTATGGTTCTGTCGTACCATTTTTCCTTATTCTTGCTGTATGCAGCACAAGGTATACCCTCATCTAAAGCTTCTACTGGAAATTCAAAGCTGTGTGAACCGTCCTCCGCTTCATCAAACGGGATGTAATCAGCTTCATCTGCATCTACTGCTTCTATACCTGTTCCCGGATAGAGATAAAGATAGCTTGTACCACTCATATGCATAGTCGCTGTCATCTTGCCATCCTCAACAGTTAATTCACAGCTTACAATCTTAAACATAGACGAGCTGGAAGATACAGTAACATCATATACACCATCATTAACCTGGTCAGCATATACAGGAACCATACCCTCTTCTACAACCTCATCAATAGTTGTCATCTCAGAAGCATCTGCAACCTTATCCGAAGAATCCGAAGACGTTGCCTCATCTGTATCAGCTTCCTTATCTCCTTCAACTGCTTCCTCTGTAGTAACTTCCTCAGTCGCATCCTCAGATACTATTTCCGTCTCACTTACAGCAGTGGTATCATCCTTCTTTTTATCAGTACATCCGGTCAATCCCAATACCATGATATATGAAACAATTATAATCTTACCAAATGTTTTCTTCATCATAACTTTCCTTTTTATCATTATTTCTAACTTATGCAACATGTGAGCGAGCAGCGACAGGTGTCTTTGCAACATTTTACCCGATTTGTGTAAAATCAGCAATATGGCATCGAATATATTAGCTCAGAAATCGATATGTCTGAGCGAAGCGAGTTTATCGATTTCGTGCTAATATAGAGATGGCATATGCCCTGATTTAACAAATCGTTGGTAAGTTGCAAAGACACCTGTTAGCTGTTTGCTCACATGTTATGTATAAAAATTAATTAAGCTTATCTATAGCCTCCTGAGCATGTTTAATATAAAGCTGCCGGATATCAGGAAACTCACCAAGACCTCTTAATACACATACAACCTCATATCCCTCTGCTTCAAAGGTTGATTTCCATGAATCCTCATCATCACCGGCCATATCATTGTTAGCATGGTCACCGGCAACAACCATAAGCGGCTCAAGAACTACTCTTTCGTAATCACCCTCGCCTACTGCAGCTATAAGGTCATCAAGGCTTGGAGTTGCTTCAACAGTACCGATAAAATAATTCTCATAACCGAGTTCATCTATAATCTCCTGCATATGTGCATATACGCCGTTTGAATCAGCCTCGGTTCCATGTCCCATAAAACAGATTGCAGTCTTGCCATCGTCATACTCACTTGTAGCCGCAACAATAGCCTCTGCAACAGCCTTAAAATCCTCATCTGTAGTAAGAAGCGGCTCACCTATACTTATTGTTTCAAATGCATCCGCATACTGGCCGATTTCATCAACAAGGTCGTTATACTCATAACCATCCATAAGATGTGTAGGCTGAACAACAAGTGTCTTGACACCATTTGCCACAGCTCTGTCAAGAGCCTCTCCTACATTATCTATTTCCTCACCGTCACGACTCTTTACATGGTCGATTATAATCTGACTTGTAAAGCCTCTGCGAACGCTGTAATCAGGAAATGCATCAGCAAGTGCACCCTCGATGGCACCGATTGTAAGTCTTCTGTTGTCATTGAAGCTTGTACCGAAGCTTACAACCAAAAGCTCTGATTCACCTATATCATCCTGATTCAAAGGATTATCAAGGCTTGCATCACCTGTAGTATAATCCTCATCTTCCTCTTCTGCATCATCAGAAGCTTCCTCCGTAGCCTCTTCGGTTGCTTCCTCAGTTACTTCTTCCGTAACTGCCTCTGTTGTTGTCTCCTCTTTTGTTGTAGTAATCTCCTTGTCAGTATCATCCTTACCACAACCTGTAGCAAGTACCATACAGCCGGCAAGTGCAAGTGCCAAAAGTTTCTTTTTCATAAATAAATGTCCTCCTTCTATGTAATACAATTCAGTACGAAAATAAAATCCACTTATATCCGTTTGTTTTCTCATTAAAATAAAATAGTCTCCTACATAAAAGTAAAAGACATTAAAAGAGAAACCCGAAATAATTCGTGTTTTAACGGTACGATTAATGCCTCGTAATCCGGGATTTTATCCCTGTACCCTAAATAATCGGCAGGTTTCCTGGCTTAAGAATCATCATACAGAATATACCTTCCCAACAAATCAACTGTCAGTGGCTGCAAGAATATGCTGTTTGAATACGCATATTATTGCACATACCCTATACTCCTCTAATACAGTGACGAGATCGTGCGGGATTCACACCTGCTTCCCTTTTAACTTCAAGACTTTTCGTACGCAATATCCAACATGCAATAATGATATAATCATAATCCAAGTCTATCGGCACCGACTACCGCATGTATCTAATTTTCATTCGCATATATTAGCACAATTTATGACATAAATCAATCTTTTTGAACATAATTAATTATCATCACATTCAAGAGTGATTTTAACCTGAATATTTTTATTCTACCTTCCTGCCGGAAGCCACTTCAAAGTGGTACTTAGCAATTCCTAAATCAACCTTAACACAAGGTCCTCTGCCTGATGCTACAGCGACAGGCTTACCATCCTTTATTCCAAACTTAAACTTCTGTTGATTAACAGCAGTCGGAGCAAGAAGTGCTGCTTCAACTCCCTTTTTAAACCAGTCCGGCATTTCTCCCTTAGATGCTACAACTTCTTCTATACTCTTACTCTTTCTCTCTGCACCATCCGTCTCACCATATCCAAAAGCGATAACTATACAGAGTTTTTCTCCCTCATCAAGCATCTTTCTTACTTTACCTCTGCTATACGTAAGAGCCGCCCAACAGGTATTAAGTCCCAATGTCTGAACATATAATGCTATCTTTTCGCCATAATATCCGCACTTCTCATCTATATCCTCATTCTTATTCCCTGATAAAATTATCACGTTATTGGCATTCTTGAAGCTTCCGTAATGAGCTATCCCTGAA
>JAFUEG010000379.1 GCA_017464045.1 Lachnospiraceae bacterium | reverse complement strand
GAAAATACTTATTCTCTACCCAATTCTCGTATATTCTTTCTTCAATCTCTGATGGGTTGTAATTTTTATCAAGTTCCTTAGCCATAATATATAAATCCTCCGGTTATTTTTATAATAAATCAAGCCTATACGACTCTAAAATCTCTGCTATATATTTCTTCAATTCAGGTTTTTCCTCTATCGCAGCCTTGAGTGCAGTCGTTGCATTGCTTTTAATCTGCTCACAGGTTGCAAGCTTCTATCTTAATTTTTGACGCCTTACATTAAGGCTGTGCGTTATCTCAACCATCTCACGCCTGTCTATAAGAGCATTAATCTGCCTTGTCCATACTTCAGCGTCCTGAACACCTATTTTATTTAACTTCTTTATAAGATCTTCCTTGAATAATCTCAAGTCCGAATTTGTCCTGGAATATTTAAGAGCATCACTTACCATAGTATTATACTGCTCCCATTGATACTCAAGTTCTTTGCACGAATTCACGCCAAACTTCTCATAAAGATAATCAATTGCGTTAACATTATTTATATATTTAACTTTTACCTTATTAAGCAATGAGATTGCTTTTTTATGCTTTGCATCTAAATCTCTTATATCAGCATTATAATCCAGATACTTGGCATATGATACGGCAAACGCCAGCATAAGCAGAGCTCCAATACCTAAAGCATATACTGTGACGTTTTCTCTCTTCGTCAAAGAATATAACACAAGTCCAATCATAGCTATAAAGCACACAGAAAACACACCAATCATCAATCCTCTGATTCTTGTTATGCCATCCGAATATTCATCTCTTAGATATTCCAGATCATCTTTCTCGCCCTCAAGATAGCCCATATCACTTTTGAGCATTCCGTCACGCATTTCCATCTCATTTAACTCCTTGATGGTTTTTATGACATCATCCTCGTGGGCAGCAATTCTATTATACTGTTCCATCGAAAGAAGATTTTCAGATGCAACATATTTTTGCCTATCACGTTCTAAAAGTTCTATACTTTTTGCTGTGTCAATTATCTCATTTGCCATCTGTATAGGGAGTTCTTCAATCTTCTGTATATCTACCAGATAGCTTGTTACTACTTTATACTCCTGTTTCATATCCTCCATATGATACGAAACGTCCACGAGCTGCTCGCAGACATCTTTTACAACGGCACGCTCATTATCATTTTTCTTGCTTGCCTTAACTGATTTTAATTCTTCTTGAAGTTCCTTTATATCAGCATTATCATCCGATATTTTTCTTCCAAATGTTTTTTTCTTCTTTTCGCCCCTTTTTTTCTTTGGGGGATCTTCACCTGACAATTCTTCTTCAGGCTCTTCAATCAGATATATTTTTATTCTGTCTTTTAAACCCATTAAATCGCCTGCTCTCTGAATTCATCCTTTAATTGACCGAGTATTATATCCATACGTTTATCGTAATCAATCATATCCTTATTCATTCTGTTATATATAGCTCTCTGAAGCATAGAGTAAATAGTCATTTCTCTTACATCTTCATTAGAGTCCCCTATCTCTAAGATAAGATTCTCAAAATTATCATCATCCAAGTCAAACTTTCTCATCTCCTGTTTCAGAGTAGCAGAGTCACTTCCCGACGCAAAAACTATAAGATATCCTCTTAATGATTCATCATTTTTATTAAGCTCATATGCCTTTAAAAAATATCTTTTTGCTTCTTCAGTATTTAGATTATTTGCAGCCGCTACCGCTCTGTTATGATATACATTTCCAAGAAATACTTTGTCCTGTATGTCTTTTCCTGTATCTATTATTTCATCATATATTGAAGCAGCCTTAATATATCTTCTATATCCGAGATAACCGTCAGCCTTTAATTTCTTTCTCTGGTTTAGCGAAAGTTTTCTGTATTTCTGCCAAGCCTCAATATAAGTAGTAATCTCATCCGGTTCGTAATAATCACCTTCATTTAATATTTCAACCAACAAATCCTGTACAAATGTTGTCTTATTAGACAAGGCATAGAGCTTTGTAGCAAGCTGTGGCATATCAAGTTCATCACGTATCCAATCAACTAATTTTTCAGATATAGATGATTTACTTATAAGCACAGTGTTATTATATATATAAAAACAAAGCTCCTCATATGTATTAATCTCAACCTTTGTATTTAAGAATATAAAAGGATGTGATGCCTCTTTAGTTGTACATAAAATAATCTTTGACATTAAACCTCAAACTCCTTACGATAAATCTTATTCGTAGTAGGGAAAAGCTTTCCAAAGCCCAAATCCTTAATAATTACAGCACCCTTATTAGGCGTCTCAAATTCAACTTCTATCGAAAACTTCGATGTCTTATTTGGTCGTCTCGGTATGCCGTGCAGCTTAACGCTCTCACGCATCTCCTGCTCTGAAACCCTGCTCTTATAAACTATTGTAACTATATCTGTATCATCCAGTATGATATTTATGTTTCCCTTTATGTTGTACCACTGTCTTCCGCCTAAGGCTATCGGTATGAATTTGTCATCCTCATCGCCACTTGATATACCGACATCAAACAAGACATTTTCCTGTGTCTCCACGAAAAATCTCTTGTAGAAATCCTCGTATTCACCGCCGACTGCCTTGTAGCAGGCTCCCTTCGTATATATATTCTGACCGGCGAACACTCTTCTTCCCTGGCATAAGATATTCCTTGACTTATTCATCCATTTCTCGGAAAATCCAAGTCCGGTAAGGAATACAGAGGATATATAGGTCTTCTTCATCTCATGCTCAACAATCTTGGCAAAGGTATTATCCATCAGCATATTATCACCGGAAAAGAGTGACATATTAAACTGCTGTGAGTAGTCCTCCTCCGTAACCGATATTACCTCCGGAGTTTTAGTTCTTGATATATCTATCCTATAGTATTTTAGCCCATCTGTATTGTAATCAAACAAAGCAACACTATTTACCCACAGGTCTGAGCTTTGATTGAAAATGTAATAAAGTCCGCTGTCAAGGTGGCTGGTTATACTTATCGCTTCCTTATCAAGAGTAAGCTCCTTGT
>JAFUEG010000378.1 GCA_017464045.1 Lachnospiraceae bacterium | reverse complement strand
TTATTCACAGTGCAAACCCAAATCCCGTAAAAAACCATATTTGTGATAAAGAAGAAACCATGTTTCAGGAGAGTCTGCGCATGTTTTATAATTTTTATAATAACAGACGGCTTTATGGAAAGATGATATATTTTGGCTCGGGTGCTGAATATGATAAGTCGGCAGATATAATCGATGCAACTGAGGACGATATTAATAAAAGAATACCGAATGATGATTATGGACTAGCTAAGCTTTATATGAACGAACTTGCAAGAAACAGTGAGAATGTATATAATTTTCGCCTGTTCGGATGCTATGGTCCATATGATTATAAGACAAAATTTCTTACTCATGTAATAAACTGCTGCCTTTATAAAGACGAGATTACAATAAATCAGGACTGTCTATTTGATTATATCCGTGTAAGTGATGTGGCCGGTATTTTATGTTATGCAATAGATAATGAGTTAAAATATAAGGATTATAATATATGCTCCGGAAAAAAAATACTGCTTAGTGAAATTGCAGAAAGAATAAAGAAAAAAATGAAGGATGATATACCTGTAAGAATTATAAAGGATGGATTAAATAAAGAGTATACCGGAAACAATTCAAGAATTACGGAGGAAACCGGATATACATTTATGGATATTGATACCGGTATTGATTTACAGATAGAGCATGAGAGGTCTAAGATAAGTTGAAAAAAAGAGTAGCTGATTTAATTTTTGAAATATTGGTTGAGCATGGTATAAGGGATTGCTTTGCTGTAGTTGGTGGCGGAGCTATGTATCTTGATAATGCACTTGCTTTAAATAATGATATAAGAAAGATTTTTAATCATCACGAGCAGGCTTGTGCTATGGCCGCAGATGCATATGCAAGACTAAGTGGACATATGGCATGTGTGTGTGTCACATCAGGTCCCGGAGCTACCAATGCCATTACCGGAGTAATGGGTGCATGGCAGGATAGTCTGCCTATGATTGTTATATCCGGTCAGGTAAGATATGAGATATCCGTTCCTAAGTCAGGACTTAAGCTGCGCTATCTAGGTATACAGGAGTTTGATATATTAAATTCCGTTAAAAATATGACAAAGTATGCTGTTATGATTACGGATCCGCTTAGTATAAAAAGTGAGTTGGAAAAGGCTGTTAAAATTGCCATGGAAGGAAGACGTGGCCCGGTATGGCTTGATATACCGCAGGATATACAGAGCGCAGTCATTGATACGAATGATCTGTATGACTGCGATGAGATTACATTTTCATATCCTGAGGTTGATTATGGCTTGATTACAGATATGTTAAAGGATGCAAAAAGACCTTGTATTCTTGCAGGCACAGGCATAATCAGCAGCGATGTTATGAGTGAATTTACAGATTTTATTGAAATGCTTAATATACCTGTTGTAGGAGGTGCGTGGGTTGCTGATAATCTATACAGAGAACACAGGCTTTATTATGGCAATTCCGGCAATATAGGACCAAGGACAGGTAATTTTATTCTCCAAAATGCTGATTTGATTTTGACTCTGGGCAATAGCTTAAGTTTTCGACAGACAGGATTTAATCAGGCTGGCTTTGCTCCGCAGGCAAAGATAGTGATGGTGGATGTTGACACTGAGGAACCAAAGAAACCGGGGCTTAATTTATCACTTTTTGTGAATCGAAAATTAAAAGATTTCTTTGTTGAATTTCCTGCGATTGATTTAAATGTGAACAAAGAATGGTTTGATTATTGTGATAATTTGAAAGCAAGATTCACACCTTTCGAAGCCATAGAAGATATAGATATGAAAGGAAGAGTTAATTCGTATTATTTCTGGAAAGTATTTGAGAGTTATGAGCCGGATGACAGTATTGCTGCACTGGGTAATAATACTGCAAATACAGCAAAGCTTCAGATTGGTGTAAAAAAGAAAAACCAACGGACGTTAACCAATTATACCTGCGGCTCTATGGGATATGATTTACCTGCGGCAATAGGTGCTGCGGTTGCTTCAAAAAAACGTATAATTTGTGTTACGGGCGATGGAAGTATTATGATGAATTTACAGGAACTCCAGACAATTGTTCATAATGATCTTCCGATACATGTTGTTGTGTTTTCCAATGACGGTTATGCAGCAATCAGACAGACTAGTAATAACTTTTTTAATGGAACATATATAGGCTGTACTCCTGATACGGGGATCAGTTTTCCTGATTTTAAGGATGTTGCAAAAGCTTTTGGGTTTGATTACATTTTGTGTGAAGATAATCTTTCTCTTGATGAATGTATTAAAAAAATGTTTGAGAGCAGAAAAAGGGTATTTATGGAGGTGAAGCAGATGTTTGATAATCCTGTTGTACCTAAGCTGATGTCAAGGCTTGATGAGAATGGAAAATTCCAGACACCATATCTGCATGATATGGCACCTTTTCTGGATGCCTGTGAATTGGAAAAGTATATGATACATGATGATATGTAAATGATATGGAGGGCAATCTGCTTGGATAATAAGTTTATTGTAAAAAATACCAAAAGTGTAAAAGATGTTGTTTCATATATGGATGAAAATTCGATAAGGGCTGTTGCTGTTATTGGCGATGATGATAAATTTGAAGGATTATTTACTTTTGGTGACATGAGAAAGTATTTCATTCGGGGCGGAGAATTAAACAGCTCTATAACAAAGGCTATGAATCCGAAACCTGTAGTATTTAAAACACCTTATGATGCAGAAAAATATGAAAAAAAGCTTACTGTATATCCGATTGTAAATGAAGATGGATATCTGGTAGATATGGTTTATGACAATAATAATCTGAGTCAGTCGGAAGCTTTAAATGATGTTCCTCTCGTAATTATGGCGGGAGGTAAAGGAACCAGACTTTATCCATATACAAGAATACTGCCTAAGGCGCTTATACCTATAGGAGAACTTACCATTTCAGAACGTATTATAAATATGTTCAAGAAATTCGGATGCAGGGATTTCAGGATGATACTTAACTACAAGGCTGATATGATTAAATCGTATTTTGAACAGCTTGACAAGGATTATTCCATATCATTTGAAATAGAAGATAAATTTTTGGGAACGGGTGGAGGCCTTTTCTTTTTGAAAGATAAAATAAAAGATACTTTTTTTCTCTCGAACTGCGATATTCTTGTGGATGCGGATTTGGAATGTATATATAAGACTCACAAGATGAAACATAATAAGATAACTGTTGTATGTGCGATGAGGGATGTAACTATTCCGTATGGTGTGGTTGAGGTGGATGATGATGCACGTCTTCTTGACATAAAGGAGAAACCCGAGTATTCATTTTTAACCAATACCGGTCTTTATGTTATTGAGCCTGAGGTCGTAGAGGAATTAAAGAATGAAGAATTTATACATATGACCGACATAGCTATGAAATACGTAAATCAAGGAGAAAGAGTCGGTATCTTCCCTATATCTGAAAAATCATGGATGGATATGGGACAGATTGATGAAATGGAAAAGATGATTAGTCTCTTCCCGGAGGTGTAGGCGTGAGATACGCAAGGATTGTATATACAAAGAGAAAAGACGGTCTTACAATCGGAGACGACATACAGCTTTTAGGTATAGATAATCTGTATGAGTTTATGGGTGTGAAGGCTTGTGATATTGTGGATATAGAGTTTGAAGATCTTGTCTCCTATGATGGCGAAAATGTTGTTTTGCCGATATCATTTCCTCTTATCGGATACAATAAAAAGAACAGGATAACCTGCGTTTCAGAAAAAATAACACCGGTTTTTTTGGGAGTATGTATACTTGCAAAAGAGTATTGTAAGGAAGATGTAGATTATTTTAAAAAGTTTGAACCTATAGGATGCAGAGATCAGTATACTTATGAAAACATGATAAAACATGGAATAAAGGCTTATATCAATACCTGTATGACACTTGCATTCCCTATATGCAAAAAAACAAATGAAGATAAAAAGAAAATATAGTGCATAGAG
>JAFUEG010000377.1 GCA_017464045.1 Lachnospiraceae bacterium | reverse complement strand
GTGACTTTGTTGCGTGCAACGCCACCAGATATGCAGATATCGAAAATCTTACCAGATACATAGACCAGATTAAGGTTGACTCCGTTATCCGTATGGAAATGGAATCACAGATAAACTTTGAATATATTTATCAGGACCTTTATAAGACCATACTTCAATCAACCGACAGCGACATAAGAGCTTCGGAAGACAGAAATATATTTACAAGAGAGGATATTAAGAAATTTGTTCAGATAACCGGAGATATCAAGGATGGAAGTGATGAAAACTACACCAAGCTCCTATCACATCTCGAAGGACTTCATGCAAAGAACGGATATGTATATATGCTTGAGGAACCAACCATCCATGAAAATATGGAACGCTTTGTACCAAGTGGAAACCTCAAGTTGAAAGCCTTTATACAGGACGGTTCCATCTGGAACATCCCTGAAGACAGCCAGAGTGTAGAGCTTAGCAATATATTTAACAACGACTTTTTAGGTGGAAACCATTTCTCCATGGTTATGCTTCCGCTATACTTTGACAAAACAGTTTACGGCTTTATACTGCTTGAACTCACCGATAAGATTTATCCAAACTGCGAATTCTTATCCTTCCAGTTAAGCCAGAGCACAAGATTAATCAATCTCTTGAAATAAAACATTATCAGACAGCTAGTGTGACACGGGTGTGAGCCTTGTCACATAGCATGCGTATATCAGACTGTATAAAAAATATGCAAAGCATGGCGTTAAGTAACACGTGCCATGCGTGCATATTTTTTTATACAGTCGAAATATATTAGTAATGTGACAAGGCTCACGCCCGACACACTTTTTTTTACTCTGTTCCTTCTATTATTTCATTGATTTCATCGCAGATTACATCCGCACATTCTTCTGCGGTTGCTTTATCAAAAATATACTCATCAGCTCCCTGCTTAAATGCATCGATTATGCTTTCATTTTCAATGTTAGGTATTATAAGCTGCAGATTTTCCTGATGTTCATTCATTTCCTCGATGGCTTTATACTCATTAGTTTCTGATAACCCCTCTTCGTTCAGTATCTCAATTGCTTTTTTACTAACCGGCACACCTTTCTCAGTCTGCTGAAGTTTAACCATATATGGATCATTTAAAAGATAGTTTAAAAGCTTTGCTGCTTCTTCAGGATGCTCTGTGTTTGCACTTATAGCCCACATTGTTGCCGGTTTTATATACCATCCGGAACGTTTTGCATCCGGAAGTACAGGGTACATGCACCTGCTTACATTTGCCCCGGTCTCAGCAAAGCCGTCGCAGTAAATTTTAGTATCGCTTACCCAGCACATAGTACCTGCTATCTCGCCGGACATATATCTGTTTCTGTCAAATGTATCAACCGGACAAAGAACATGCCCATCTATAAGACTCTTATAAAACTCAATGAGCTCAGCCATCTCATCCTTACTTATTGCAAGCGTACCATCCTGATTAAACATCTGCTTTCCGCTTTTTTGTTCATAGTAGGAAATAATAAGTATAAACATCTGCTTTTTGCTCATTCCAAGCACGTATCTGTCATCCTTACCAAGTACCTCTCCCATATTGAATAAATCATCCCATGTTTTCGGAAGACTCAGGCCATACTCATCAAGCACATCCTGATTATAATAAAACACATGCGTATTCATCGCTATAGGAAGTGCATTGAGCTTTCCGTTTTTTGTACCATATGCTTTTTCTTCTTCCGTAAAGTTGTCAAGGTCAATATATTCTGCCAGTTCATTTAAATCATAGAAACCTTCGCCATCAGAAGAATACATGTCAAGCCATGCATAATTAATCTGCATCACATCTGCCTCATTGTCAGATTCCATCCATACCTTGGTACGTTTCTCGTAGCCATTCCACTCACCATATCTGTATGAAACCATTACATCAGGATCCTGCTCTTGAAAATTATCTACTCCCTCCATGGTATATACGTGTCTTGCATCATTTCCCCACCATGAAAGTTGTATCACTGTTTCGCCCTGATGAGTGGTTGTATAACTTTTACCATATCCTGCGTTGAAATTTACCCTGATTAAAGCAAATACAAGCAATGCTGTCATCACAAAGAATATAATTAAAAATGTAAATCTTGCCTTATTTTTCATCAGTTTCTGCCTCCTCTCCGTAGAAGGTATAGCATGACTTTCCATTTTTCTTAGAAATATAAAGTGCGCTATCAGCCTTTTCATACAAATCTTCAAATTTGGTGTCGGCCACTTCTTTTATATAAACTCCTGCACTTATCGAAAGCTCACATTGCTCTCTTTCATATTCAAATTCTTCCGTAAAAGAGGAAATTACCTGCTCCATCCTTTCAATTGCAGCAGCCTTGATATCCTCCATGGAAACATCTCTGCATCCGGTATAAAGAGCAAATTCATCTCCGCCCAGACGTCCGATAATAGTCTGGCTATTATATAATTTTCTAAGCAGCTTACCCATACGAATAATAACCTGGTCACCATAACTGTGTCCAAGTCTGTCGTTTATCTGTTTAAAGTTATCCATATCCATCATTACAAAGACTACAAGGTCATCAGCAGGCTCTTTTTTGAGTTCATTTTCTACATTTTCCTGGAACGCAGCCTTGTTCATTACTCCTGAAAGTCTGTCAATCTCTGCTTTATCCTGAAGTGATGAAACCATACCATCCATCGGCTTTGACAACTTAGTTATTATAATAAGTCCGACAAGCACAAACATCATGGCAAGCGCACCGGATATTCTTAAAGTAAATGATTTAAGCTCCTGATTTTCTTTCAAAATAATATCTGTCGGAACAGAGCACACAACTCTCCATCCATTGAAACAGACATTTGTATTTATTAAATAATCCCTGGTAACAATACTACTTGAATTTCCTGCATCAAAAAATTCACCCTCTATATTTTCAAGTATATCAACCGGAAGTTTATCTCCGATTTCCGAATTATCAGAAGAATACATAATAGTATTATTCTCATCCACAAGTCTTATAGTCATTTCCTCAAGCTGCTCCGGATAAACAAATACAGACGCCAGCTCTCTTGTATAAATAGAAGATATCAAAATCGCATTCGGATTTAATCTCTTGATATAATACATACGGTCAGAATTACCGTTAACTCCAAAGCACCAGCCGTCATTTTTCTTAGGATTTGTTATATAACTTGAAAACGTATCGTAGATACCGCCATCCTTAAACAGATCCTGTGTTCCGTGAGAAACCCAGCCAACCTTGTGATCATCAGCAAAGACAATTCCAAAATCAGAATAATTGTCCATGAGTCCTATATCAACAATTCGGTTTTTTATTGTCTCCTCACTTTTCACCTTATCGTAATCTTCAATTTTTCCATCGGTTTCATCATAAAGATAATAGACTTCATCAGAAAAAAGAAGTGTAGGTGTAGTCTCCATACGCTCCAGATACGAATTAATATTAAGTTCAAGCTGTCTGCTGTTTGCCGCTATCAAATCCGATACCTTTTCCTGCATAGCCTGCCCCGTACGGTCGAGGATAATATAATCAAGAAAGGCCGTAACAATTATTATGAGCATAGCAAATACAAACAAAACCTCATATTGAAACAAACGAAAACGTTCATCCGAACGTTCACGCTTGCGATTTTTATCTGACATGTAAGTAATCCTCCCCTAGTATGCTGAACATAATTATATACTTAATTTATTTAACATTCAAGCAAGGTAAAAAATATGTCAACGGAGATTATCTCCGTTGACACAACAGTTAAACTATTTCGTTCCGAAAATTCTGTCTCCGGCATCTCCTAATCCCGGACAAATATATGCGTCATCATTAAGACATCTGTCAACCTGTGCAACATAAATCTGCACATCCGGATGCTCACTTACAACCTTATCAAGGCCATCCGGGGAAGCAATAATTGTCATATATTTAATATGTGTTCCGCCTGCTTTCTTAATCTGAGCCAAAGCATCACAAGCTGAACCACCTGTTGCAGTCATCGGATCAAGAACAATTATAAGCCTGTCCTCTATAGGTCGTGGAAGCTTACAATAATATTCCTGCGGCTCCTTCGTCTCCTCATCACGATACATACCTATGTGTCCAACTTTTGCAGCCGGAACAAGCGTAAGCATACCGCTTACCATACCGAGTCCTGCCCTTAAAATTGGAACCAGTGCCGGTTTTTTGCCGGCTATAAAAGGAGCCATACACTCCTCTATCGGAGTTTCAATAGCTACATCTTCTGTAGGCAGATCCCTAAGTGCCTCATATCCCATAAGCATAGCTACTTCCTCAGTAAGCTTTCGAAACTCATTGGTACCTGTATTTTTATCTCTCATCATGGAAATTTTATGCTTTAATAGCGGATGATTAATTACTGTGACATTATCTCTCATATAAAACTTTCCTCCCCAAGTAAACTAAGGTTTATTATATACTTTATTTATTTTATATTCAAGTGCAGTAAAAAAAATATGTCATACGGTTTTATTCTTCAACTGTCATTTCCTTCATGGTTCTGATAATAAAATATATTGCTATAAAAAAGGCGAGTAAATCTGATACCGGCATAGAGTAAAGCACCCCGTCAAGTTCGAAGAACCTTGGAAGCAAAAGTGCAAATCCTACACCAAATACTATCTCTCTTGCCATGGAGATAATCGTGGATTCTTTGGCTTTTCCAACAGCCTGCAAAAATATAAATGTACCCTTATTAACAGTAGCAAGCACCATCATACAGAGATAAATTCTAAATGATTTAATTGCAAAATCTGTATAATAGGTACTCTCATTTGAAGCTCCAAATATACCGATTAACTGCTTTGGCAGGAATTCAACTATCAAAAGTGCCACGGCACCAAGTATAGCCTCACACTTAAGTAAGAGCTTAAATAAAACCTTTACACGGTCCTTTCGTCCGGCACCTACATTGTAACCAACAACGGGTATACATCCTGCTGCCATACCTACCGCAATAGATATGACTATCTGGAAAAACTTCATAACTATACCAACAACTGCCATAGGTATCTGAGCATACTGTTCCTGACTGAATATCTCGTCCAGAGCACCATATTTTCTAATCATGTTATTTATAGCTGCCATAGCTGCAACAAGTGAAATCTGCGAAAGCAGAGATGTAACACCCAGTGGTATAAATCTTTTTACCAGTTTTCCATCCAGCTTAAAACTTTCCTTATCAAGCTTAATTTCCTTCATATGAATGAGATACCATACAGATAAAACAACTGTTACAATCTGTCCCATATCTGTGGCAATAGCCGCTCCCATCATACCCCACTTCGTCCCATAGATAAATATAGGGTCAAATATTATATTTACTATCGCACCGATAACCGTTGAAAACATCGCAAACTTTGGGCTTCCGTCAGAACGAATAACAGGATTCATCGCCTGACCAAATACATAAAACGGTATTCCCAGTGTAATCCAAAAGAAATATTCTTTAGACTGTACAAAAGTTTCGTCATTAACTCTTCCGCCAAACATAGTGATAATACCCGTCTGAAAGACGAGATAAATTATCATAATAACGATACCCGTTACCACACTGAGCGTAACAGCACTTCCCACACTCCTTTTTGCATCATCCCGTCTTTCCTGACCAAGACAAATCGAAGTAAATGCGCAGGCTCCGTCGCCTATCATAACCGCAAATGCAAGTGCAACTACTGTAAGGGGAAATACCACGGTATTGGCAGCATTTCCATAAGAACCAAGATAAGATGCATTGGCTATAAAAAGCTGATCGACTATGTTATAAAGTGCTGCCACAAGAAGTGAAATGATACATGGTATCGAATACATCCTCATAAGCTTTCCGGGTTCTTCAGTTTCCAAAAATCTGTTATTTTGTTCCATAAAAACTCCTCTCTTATCAAAAAGCGCAAGAAGAGCATAGTGGAGATATCTGCCAACGGAGTCTTAGTCTTCCAACTCGTGAAACATCTCACCATGCTCTTCACATTAAATTATTATTCTTTTTTAATCTTGTGTATTTTACAACCTATAAGCAAAAAAAGTCAAGATTATTTTATAAAATATTGTATGGATATTTTATATCACTCATGCATTTTTTTAATCTTAACACCGACTATTGTTATACCTAATACCGATATTACCATCAAAGCAATTACTCCCGTGAAATCCTTATCTCCTGTCTTTGGTTCATCAGAAAAAAATATAGTCTGGCCTTCATAGTTTATATCTTCATGACTCGCCACAAGCACTTCATTTCCTTCTTCACCGGCAATATACATATACTCATATAAAACTACACTCTTTCCTGCAAGTTCTGATGCATCAAAGTTAAAGACAACGTCCGTTTTCATGTTATTATCAACAGATGTAAATTTTGAATCAGCCCAGACCTCAGATCCATCAATCAACAGTTTCTCACCGGTCGATTTATCATATATAACTCCTCTGATAACCAGTTCTTCTCCGACATCAACATTTGAAATGCTGACTGTATCATTTAAAGTAATTTTTTTATTTGGAGAAGCTATTTTTCCACCATCTACAGCATTTTTTGCTGTGGTTTCTATCATCGGATAGTGCACCTGTTGTTCCTTGTCATCCAATCTCGCATGACCGGCAACCCTGATATTATTGTGGTATAAATCCTCAAATACTACTATCGTCTTACCCATAAGTGAGGTAGAATCAAAAGTAAATTCAAGCTCAACTGTCATATTTTTTTCAACTGCCGGAAATGTCTTTTCAGAAGTCACGTCATTTTGACCATCCTTAAAAGGTTCACCTGTTTCCGTATTATAGAGTTTTCCTTTTACAGTGTACTCCTTGCCAACGATAAGATTTGTACATTCAACAGCATCAACTAATGTAACATTTTCAGAAACTATACC
>JAFUEG010000376.1 GCA_017464045.1 Lachnospiraceae bacterium | reverse complement strand
GTAGATATATAATTAATGCTTATGAATATGTGCCGGAGGGGAATATTAAGAGAATAAGAGTTGACTATAAGAAGCAGTGCAAATATAAGGATGAGCTTTGTGTGTTTACAAATCATAGAGACAATGAATATATAATTAAATTCACAGGTAAGGAAGATGGAGAGGACAGAGCAGTTGTGCTTTTTGAAATTGAATAATTTTTCTTAACTATGACTAAAAACTTCCAAATCGCTGAAAAAATAATAGATTTGGAAAAATTTATTCTTTTTTGATGTTTTTTTGTATAATTTATTCAGAGGAGACAAACAAATGCCTAATTAGATAAACATGTCAGATGATATAATAAAAGAACTTATAAAGTTGGCGGATAATGTAAGAAAAAATGCTTATGCGCCTTATTCACATTTTAAGGTTGGCGCTGCATTATATGCGGCAAAGGATGAGGATAATTTTGATATAATAACAGGCTGTAATGTGGAGAATGCTTCATACCCGGCAGGAAACTGTGCTGAAAGAACTGCTGTATTTAAAGCAGTGAGTGAGGGTTATAATAACTTTAAGACGATAGCTATAATAGGTGGGTATGATGAAAAAATGATACAGCATAATGCATCATATAATCAGTCGGATACAAGTGATGCATCAGAAAAATATACATCCCCATGCGGAATATGCAGACAGGTTTTAAGAGAGTTTGTTGCACCTAATAGTTTTTATGTTATAATGGCAAAGAATGAAAATGATTATGTTATAAAAACTTTGGAAGAGCTTCTTCCAATGAGCTTCGGACCGGAGAATTTGTAAAAATAATTATTTTAGTATCAGACATAATGCAGAAAATTAAAAAGATAGTGAGGTATAAAAATTGGCAGGCATTGAAGATTTAAAAGCATACGAATTAGTTGAGAAAAAGTCCCTGGATGAGGTAAAGGGAACAGGTTATGTTCTTTCACATAAGAAGACAAAGGCGAGAGTGGTTGTTATTGAAAATGATGACAACAACAAGGTATTTACCATAGGCTTCAGGACTCCGCCGGCAGATGATACAGGTGTGGCACATATTACAGAGCATTCGGTTTTGTGCGGTTCAAAGAATTTCCCTGTTAAGGATCCTTTTGTCGAGCTTGCAAAGGGTTCGCTCAATACATTTTTAAATGCGATGACTTACTCGGATAAAACGGTTTATCCGGTAGCAAGTTTAAATAAAAAGGATTTTCACAATCTTATGCATGTATATCTTGATGCGGTTTTTTATCCAAATATCTATGAAAAAACAGAGATAATGATGCAGGAGGGCTGGCACTACGAGGTGGATGAGGATGGCAGCCTTAAGTATAACGGAGTTGTATTTAATGAGATGAAGGGTGTCTATTCCTCACCGGAGCAGATACTTTATCGTGATATAGAAAAATCTCTTCTTCCGGATACAACCTATGGCTATGAGTCCGGCGGAGATCCTGTGTACATTACAGATTTAACACAGGAAGCATTTATTGATTTTCATAAGAGATATTACCATCCGAGCAACAGCTATATCTATCTTTACGGAGATATGGATGCTGTCAGTGAGCTTGAGTTTATTGATGAGCAATATCTTAATAATTTTGATTTCCTTGATATTGATTCGCATATAGAGGATGAGCCTCCTTTTGAAAGCCCAAAGGAGCTTATGGATTTTTATTCTATTTCGGAGACAGATGATGAGGAGGATAATACCTATCTTGCTTACAATGTGTCTGTCGGTAGAAGCACGGATAAAAAGCTTTGCGCTGCATTTGCAGTGCTCGAGCATGTACTTCTTGAGACACCGGGAGCACCGCTTAAGACGGCACTTATAGATGCGGGAATCGGAAAGGATGTATTTTCATCCTTTGATGACGGGATAAATCAGCCGTCGCTTTCAATCATTGCGAAGAATGCCAATATAACCGATAAGCAGAAATTTATTGATGTGATAAATGAATCGCTTAAAGCAATAGTAGAGAAAAAGATTAACAAAAAATCTCTGCTTGCAGCGATAAATTATTTTGAATTTAAGCATAAGGAGGCTAATTACGGAAGATATCCGAAGGGACTTATGCTTGGTTTAAATGCGTTTAATACATGGCTTTATGATGACAGCAAGGCACTGGATCTGTTTTCATTAAATGAAGTTTTTGACGAGCTTAAAAAGGAAGTTGACAACGGATATTTTGAGCAGCTTATAACCAAATATATTCTTGAAAATAATCATAAGACATATGTGATTCTTTCTCCTAAAAAGGGATTAAATGAGCTTCGTGAAAAGGAAGAAGCAGAGAAGCTTGAGGAGTATAAAAAGACCTTGACAAAGGCTGATATCGAGGAGATTAAAAAGCAGGAAGAGCATCTTAAGGAGTACCAGAGTATCCCAAGTACTGATGAGGAGCTTAAGACTATTCCTATGCTTGAGATATCGGATATTGATAAAAAGGCAAGGACCATAAACAACCGGTTTAGTGAGATTGAGATGGTTAAGGTTGTAAGCCACGATATATTTACCAACGGAATAAGCTATATAAGTCTTAACTTTGATGTGACGGATATTGATTATAATTCGTATCCTTATATATCTCTTCTGACCGAGATATTTAAATATGTTGATACTGAAAACTACAGCTACAATGAACTAAGTGAGGAGATTAATCTTTATACCGGCGGCATAGGCTTTAGTACTGGTGTAATCAATAAAAAGGCAAAGGATTCTTATGCGGTACATTTTATAGTAAATGCAAAGATGCTTGATGCAAATGTTGATAAGGGCATGGAGCTTGTGGAGGAGATACTTTTTACCTCAAAGCTTGATGATAAAAAGCGTCTTAAGGAGATAATTGCCGAGACGGTTTCGGGACTTAAAAATGATCTTGTTTCCTCCGGCCATCTTACAGCAGGCGGTCGTGCTATTTCATACATTTCGCCTATCGGAGTTGTAAAGGAGCTTACCGAGGGTATTGACTATTACAATTTCCTCGATGATTTGGATAATCACTTTGAGGAAAAGGCGGATGCTTTGATAGAAAGCTTAAAGACAGTACTCGGAGAGGTATTAAGAAGAGGAGGACTTTTGGTATCCTATACCTCAGATAAAGATCCAAAGGAAATGCTTGAAAAGAGCATAAGCCATCTATCCAAGAGACTTTCTTCAAGACTTGATTTTGACATGGAAAAGGTTATCGAGCCTAAGGTGTTAAATGAGGG
This sequence comes from Lachnospiraceae bacterium, assembly GCA_017464045.1. The sequence goes on along the minus strand of JAFUEG010000376.1, from coordinate 1,404 downwards.
TTATAAGACAGCGAGTCAGGTACAGTATGTTGCAACCGCAGGAAACTTTATGGAAAAGGGACTTAGTTATAACGGCGGACTTGCGGTACTTCAATCCATTTTCTCTTATGATTATCTTTGGATAAATGTAAGAGTTAAAGGCGGAGCCTACGGATGTATGTGTTCATTTTCAAGAAGCGGAAATGTGTACTTTACATCATACAGAGATCCTAATCTTATGGAGACCTATGATATCTATAAAAAGGCACCGGAGTATGTAAGGAACTTTGATGCCAGCGACAGGGATATGACCAAATATATAATCGGTGCAATCAGCAGAATTGATACACCGCTTACTCCGTCTGCAGAGGGTAACTTCAGCCTTATTGCTGACCTTATGGAACTTACCGATGAGGATTTGCAAAGAGAGCGTGATGAGGTGCTTGGCGCGACAGTTGAAACTATAAGAACACTTGCACCTTATGTGGAAGCTGCAACCGAAAGTGGTACAATCTGTGCCATAGGCGGTGAGGGCAAGATAGAGAATGCAAAGGATAATTTCAAGGAGATACTTAGCAGGTTTTAGATTATATTTCAGAATGAATTATATTTTTTAATTAACTATAAGATAGACATTTAGCAAAAAGGATAAAGTTTAAATATGGATAACTTTAAATCGGGTTTTGTTGCAATAATAGGCAGACCAAATGTGGGTAAGTCCACTCTTATGAACAGACTTATCGGACAAAAGATTGCCATAACAAGCAGCAAGGCACAGACCACCAGAAACAGAATACAGACAGTATATACAGATGATGAGGCACAGATTATTTTTCTTGATACTCCGGGTATCAATAAGGCAAAAAATAAGCTCGGAGAGTATATGATGAATGTTGCTCACGGCACCTTAAATGAAGTGGATGTCATAATGTGGATTGTTGAACCGACTACCTTTATCGGCGCAGGGGAAAGACATATCATAGAGGTGCTTGGCAAGGTAAATACACCTATAATTCTTGTAATCAATAAAACGGATAGCGTGGAAGAACAAATGATATTTGATGCCATAAATTCATATAAGGATGTATGTGAGTTTGAGGCGATAGTTCCGGTTTCCGCTCTACGAGGCAAAAATACCGATGAGCTTATAAAGTCGATAAAAAAGCTTCTTCCGTATGGCCCACAGTTCTATGATGAGGATACTGTAACAGACCAGCCGGAAAGACAGATAGCTTCAGAGCTTATAAGAGAGCAGGCTTTAAGACAGCTTGATAAGGAGATACCTCATGGTATAGCTGTTGTTATAGACAGGATGAAGGAAAGACCGGACGGCAGCCTGTGTGATATAGATGCAACTATAATCTGTGAGAGAGATTCACATAAGGGAATAATAATCGGAAAGCAGGGAAAGATGCTAAAAAATAT
>JAFUEG010000020.1 GCA_017464045.1 Lachnospiraceae bacterium | reverse complement strand
TATATAAAAAAGTTCTTGAAAATAATTTTTAATTAGATTAACCTTGTTTTTAGGACGTCCGAATTAATGTGATATATGATGTGGCATAGGAAAAGGCATCTTGTTATATTTAGGTGCACGCAAATCTCGCTGTCGCTCACGATTTGCTTAGCACCTAAATATAACAAGATGCCTGTCGACATGACACACCATATATCGTCATAATATAGGAGGATTAAACTATGACTAAAGAACAGTTGCATAATGTAGTAATAAGAAGCAAGGGTAATGAAAGTAATATCCGCCAGATTTATGCCATAAGAAACAATGAAATGGTATATGAAGACAGCTGGCGTGGGTTCAAGACGGAGGATGCCTTAAATGTTATGTCTGTTACCAAGGGGGTTATGGCACTTCTTATCGGAATAGCCATAGATAAGGGGTATATAAAGGATGTTGACACAAAGGTGCTTGAGTTCTTTCCGGACTATACGGTTAAGCGTGGTGAGAAGACTATCTATGAGGTCACATTAAAGCATCTTTTAACAATGACCGCTCCGTACAAATACCGCTCGGAGCCTTGGACAAAGGTCTGTACATCCCCTGACTGGACGGTGGCGGCACTCGACCTCTTGGGCGGAAAAGCAGGCATCACAGGTGATTTTAAGTATTCAACACTGGGTATACAGATACTTTCCGGAATAATTGAAAAGACAAGCGGTGAAAAGTGCATAGACTTTGCTAACAAGTATCTGTTTGAACCCCTTGGAATCGCTGAACACAAGATACACGGAGCAAGCGACAAGGACGATCAGTTTGACTTTCTTATGAACAAGAACCCAAGAAAAAATGAGTGGTATTCAGATCCGAAGGATACGGTTACTGCCGGCTGGGGACTCTGCCTGTCAGCACATGACCTTGCAAGGCTTGGAACACTAATAACGGGCAAGGGTAAGGGAGAACACGGTCAGATCATTTCTTCCGGATGGATAGATGAGATGATAACACCAAAGCTTAAGCTTGATAAAATGTTTGGATTTATGGAATACGGCTATCTGTGGTACAAGCCATATGAGGATAAAAACATTTATGCTGCAATCGGTGATGGTGGAAATGTAATATATGCCGATGTTGATAAGAAGATTTCCGTAGGTGTGACCGGTACATTTAAACCACGTATCTTTGACAGGATTGATTTCATAGAAAAGAATGTGATACCTGTATTTGAGGGATAAATACACTATGAAAAAATTAAGAATGATAATCGATATATTGATGGTAGTTCTCCTGCCGCTTCTTATGGCTTATTCCTTAATCGGAGAAAAGCTGCATGAGATTCTCGGAATCTCGATATTTGCACTTTTTATAGCTCATCACATCATAAATCGTAAGTGGTGGACAAGTCTTTTTAAGGGTAAGTATAATTCGGTAAGGATTCTTAATACGGTTGTGAATCTTTTTCTTGCTGTGTTCATGATTTTACAGCCGATAAGCGGAATTCTTATGTCGAAGTACATTTTGAAAAATGTAATGATAAGCGGAACTGCAAGTACTATGCGAAAGATTCATATGACACTTGCGTACTGGGGATTTGTTATGCTTAGCTTTCATCTCGGGCTTCACATCAAAGCAATGAGTGAAAAAATAAATAAGCATATGAATAAGACTGTAAGAATAATAATCGCAGTGATTATTTTATTTATAGCAGCATACGGAGTGTATGCATTTAAGAAAAGGGGATTGGGAGATTACCTTATGATGAAGGTAATGTTTGCCTTCTTCGATTATAAGGAATCAAAGGTAAGATTTCTTTTAGATTACGCAGCTATTATGGTACTCTTTGGTGAACTGGCTTACCTGATACAGAGCTTTTTAGGAAAATCAGCAGAGATAAGATCAGAGATTGGGCAACGGAGGAACTGAAAAAGCTGAATAAGTGCTTGAATATTCAAAAATTATATGATATATTTAATTCGAATTAATTTTATTAAAAATGATTTGAATTAAAATATACGTATAATGAGGTGATATGATGTTTGTTGGAAGAGAGCGTGAACTTAGATCGTTAGAAAACGTATATGAAAAGACAGGCTTTGGAATGACAATAATATATGGCCGTCGAAGAGTTGGAAAATCTACACTTATCAGAGAATTTATTAAAGATAAGAAGACTATATTTTATACTGCTACAAAAGTTGGTTCAGAGAGAAATCTTGAATTGTTTTCAAGACAGGTAATGAGCGTTTTGGATCCATTTTATAGTGATGCTTCATTTTCTTCTGTTGAAAATGTTCTTGATGTTATAACAAATAAGATTGAAGATGATGAAAAAATAATTTTAGTAATTGATGAATTGCCTTATTGGGCAGAAAAGGATGAAGCTTTATTATCGGTTTTTCAAAAATATATTGATACTAAATGGCTTGATAAGAACATGATGGTAATTCTTTGCGGTTCAGCTTTGAGTTTTATGGAAAAGAAGGTACTTAGTGAAAAGAGTCCTATATTTGGAAGACGCGATTCACAAATAAGACTTGAGGCATTTAACTATAGAGATTCTGCTTTGTTTGTTCCGAATTATTCTGCAAAAGAAAAGGCAATTTGCTATGGCGTTACCGGAGGTGTAGCAAAATATCTTGCACTTTTTGACAATAAAAAGAGTCTTGATGATAACATTATAAGATTGTTTTTTAATACTGATGGATATTTGTTTGATGAAACGAAAAACCTTTTGACTCAGGAATTTGCGGATGTGACGCTTGTTAATAATATCATAGAACAGGTAGCTTCAGGCGAGAACTCATTAAATAATATAGCTACGAAGGTAAATGAAAAGGATACTACTGTTTTATATTCACTTGAAAAGCTGATTGATGTTGGACTTGTTGAAAAAAGAAAATGTATAACAGAAGAAAAGAATAAGAAAAAAACACAATATGTATTAAAGGATCATATGTTTAAATTTTGGTACCGGTTTATTCCCAAGGCGATAAGTGTTATTGAGATGGGACAAGGACAGATATACTATGAAAAGGTTGTAAAACGAGAGCTTAATTCTTTCATGGGCAGCGTTTTTGAAGATATGTGCCGCTATTATACTTTGGAACAAGGGATAACAGGAAAATTTGATTCGCTTTTGACAGAGACCGGTACATGGTGGGGAATTGAACAGATGACAGACGAGAAAGGAAAAAAATATACACAATCAGCAGATATTGATGTAGTTGGAATTTCATTTGTAGATAAAACGGCATTAATAGGAGAATGTAAGTTTAAAAATGAGAAAATTGATAAGGAAATATATGATACGCTTATCAGAAGGTCAAAGCTGATTTCCGGAAAATACCCCGTAAAAGGTTTTCTGCTGTTTTCTTTAAGTGGTTATACAAAGTGGTTTGAAGAAAACGATTTACAGAATACTATGTTATTAACAGTAGATGACCTGTATAAATAAAAATTTAAAATGGTATATGGACAATACACTAAAGAAATGTTATTATTATGAAGTTAGATAAAACTAACTTCATAATTTTTTTGCTTTATTTAATATAAGATAGTTTAATTAATAAAGGTAAGACATATGATAGAAAAAGAAAAAAATAACGAATCTAAAAATATGGCAATCGCAGGAGTTTGCGGTGCTGTAATTTATGGAATTGCAGATATGTTTCTTTATATGGGAACGGATATTTTTTCAAAGGACACTACAGCGCTTTGGAGGGTTCCGGAGTGGAGGCTTATGGCATCCATGAGTATTGGTGTCGTTGGAAGTCTTCTGATGATACTTGGTTTTATCAGCTTATACAGACTCTATGATGAAGTATTTGGCAAGCCGGGAAAGGTGCTCATTACTCCGTCGTTTTTATGTATAGGTGGAGTTCTTTATATGCATTACACACTTGGCGTATACTCGCCGCTTACATTTCAGTCGGCACTTAAAGCGGGGGTATCGGAGGATATGGCGACTGAGCTTATACAAAAGGCAAATTCATACATGAATCCGTTGACAGCCGTGCTTGTTGTTTTGGGCTATTTTACTGAATTAGTATTAATTTATGGAATATTGAGTGGCAAGTTTGGACTAAAAAAGAGAACTCTGCTTTATATGTATGGCGGTTATGCGATTATCTTCGGTATATTTATGCTTATTGGAGTATGTACGGGAGAATGGGGACTTACCGGCTCGTTAGAAAGCTTGTTTGAAACCACATTCTTTATTCCGTCACTTTTGTACTGGCGGAAGAGTTTAAATAAAAATGAGAATTAGGAGAGAAAAAGGATGAAGGATGAATTAAATATCAAGGCTGTCATCGGAACTAACGCATGGGGCAGTTCTTTGTATGGTAAGGCTGTTCGTGGCAGCTATTTAGAGGATGATGTTATAAAGGAAGCGATGCAGGCGGGGAAGGAAGCAGGACTTATCACCTA
>JAFUEG010000375.1 GCA_017464045.1 Lachnospiraceae bacterium | reverse complement strand
TATTTATTAAGAAAAAAAAGACAAAGGATGTAGCAAGTATCCTTGTTGGACTCGGATTGTTATTCTTCGGTATGACAGTCATGGAGCAGATATTTGAGCCGCTCAGAGAGTCGGCGAAGTTCCAATCATTCTTCACATCGTTTGAGAATCCTCTGCTTGGACTTTTGGTGGGACTTATAATTACGGCGATTATACAAAGCTCGAATGCTGCCGTAGGTATATTGCAGGCGCTTTCAGCTACAGGTTCCATCACGTATGCTGTTACTGTGCCGATAGTAATAGGTATAAACTTAGGTAAGTGTATGCCGATAGTGCTTGGTATGCTCGGCTCGAATAAGAAAGCTAAGAAGGTAAATATCAGCTATTTGTTCTTTAATGTATTTGGTGCGGCATTCTTCATGTTGATTATATATCTATTCTATTATACTGTTGGAATAGCCGGTTTTGAAAATGTGGTAAATAGAGGTAATATAGCTAATGTACACCTTGCATTTAATACATTAACAAGTATAATATTATTAATTTTCAATGACAAGGTTGCTGCCTTATGTGATAAAATTGTGGGCGAGGATAATACCAAAGAGCAGGATAAGGAACTTGCCAAGCTCGATGATATGCTGCTTAATACGCCTAATGTTGCGCTTGAGCAGTGCAAGAATCTGATAACTAAAATGGGTGAAGCTATCCTTGAAAACTACAAGATGGCATCAAAGATGATATATGAATATGATACGTCGAAATGTCCTAAGATGGAGGAAAATGAAGCTTTCATTGACAGATGTGAGACAGCTCTATCCGCATATGTTGTAAGAATTGATAGAAAAAGACTTACTACAAGTGATAAGCTTGTCGTATCCGAAATACTTAATTCGATCAGTGACTTTGAAAGAATGGGCGACTATTGTATGAACATAGCTTATGTGGCACAGGATAAGAATGAGAAAAATATACATTTTTCACCATATGGCCACAGAGAGATAGACACAATTGTTTCGCCGGTTGAATACACTATGGACAATATATTCAGCGCATTTAAAAATGATGATGTGGCATTAGCAGAGAGGGTAGAGCCCCTTTCGGAAACTATAGATAATTTAAAAGAGCTTATTAAATCACGTCATGTCGAAAGGCTTCAGGCGGGAGAATGCAGTATAGAGGGTGGCGTGACCTTATTTGACCTTATTAACAGTTTTGAACGTATAGCTTCGCATGCTGCCAATGTGGCTCTTCATATCATAAAAAGAGTCAAAGGTGACAGTAGTTTCGATGAAATGCATGGACATGCCAATGATATATTCAGTGAGGAATATAAAGCGCTCTATCATTACTATGAATCGATGTATATTGAGCCAATACAAAAGCCTCTTACAGATGAGGAACTGGCAGAGCTTATAGCCGATAGGAATAAGCGCGATGCTGCTGTTAAGTCGGCAGGCGAGATTACTCAGGTAGCTGAGGATAAGCCAAAGAAACAGGATAAAGAATCAACTAAGTCGGACAATAAGCCTGATAAATCAGATAAAAACAGTGATAAGGCAGGTAAGGGCGCTGAGAAGCAGAGCAAGTCTGAGAAAAATGCAACTTATCAGGCAAAGAAAAATAACAACAATAACAGCAAGAAATCTTCAAGAAAGAAACGTAAGAATAGTAAGAAAAAATAAGGTGATGATTTATGGAAAGTAAAGCAATTAATTGTAAGAATTGTGGTGCACCGGTTACATCAGAGATATGTCCATATTGCGGTTCCCTGACAGGGTTAGTGACTGCTAAAGCCAATATGGATTATCCCATACTTGAATGTAAAGAGGCAAATATTAACTTCTGGAATACAGTCTTTCCGGGTATATTTTTTGTGGTATTTGGTGTGATTGGAACAATATTTCCTATTATTTTTTATAAGACTTCACAAAGTATGGCGGACAGCTTTAAAAGCACGTCAGGTTTTGATGGATTTATGAGTTTTGATTTTGCTTCTCCTGCACTTCTTATGTGTATTCCATTTTTATTAATTGGAATTGGAGCATTTATTGTTATGATAAGACCAATTATAAGATATCTGCTATTGAAGATGAAAGGTAAGCAGATACAGGGAACAGTCTATGGATATGTTGATGATAATGTGCTTTTGAACGGAATTCCGGCACAGACAGCTAAGATATTGGTTCAATCGCCGGATCTTCCGAGATTCATTATGTATCAGATGGGACGGACAGACCACCCATATGGTATAAATTCTAAGATTGATTTGTATGTATATAATAACTATTTTATGATTGATAAGAAGAAAGAAAAAATAAAGTGGTAGATAATATAGTGTTGCTCAAAGTATTAGTTTGATGATTTTGATAATACGCTATTTATCATTAGAGATATGATTATGAAAGATGGAATAAGACATGATAATTTAATAATATATCTTTTTATTATATCCATTATTTTTATGGCTTGTGGAATGGGATTGGATACCTGTATGGATAAATCATTATCCACATCTGAAAGTGTTGTCATGAGTCAGACTTTTGAGGTAGGCGACAGCTTGCAGAATGTTCAGCTTCAAGAGAATAATTATGCTTTAAAATTCATTCGTGAATATAAAAATAGCAGCCGTTCAAAGGTTTATGGCAAAAGAAATGTGCTGTTAATCGTTATCCTCATAATTCTATTGGGGATTTTCCGTATTGTTCAATATATGCGTGGATTATGCCATGCTAAGTTCAATCGGTATAAAGCATTTATTATTGCTTATATACATGATATGGACGGAAGAAAACGCCTTTTATGGAGTTGATGAAAGGGCGTTTGATACAATTTAATAATTATTGATTTATACTTTGAAAAGTATAATGAAAGCTGGCTGACGTTTTTCATCAGCTCCTTTTGATGTTCATTTTTAAGATTTTAGATTAAAAAGGAGTTTAATTGTTATGAAAAATATTTTAGTTTGGCGTTTGGTTGCTCTCGGTGGTGGATTCAGTTTTATCTTATGTTTATACATAATGCTTTCTTTGATTGCTATGATTATCTATAAGATTTACAGGAAAATTCGTTATCATGCGTCGTTATATGACTAAAGAGAATGCAATGATAATAATTTTGAATTAATTAAATTATATCGGGAGGAACAGGGTATGGAAATAATGGTAATCATCCTTACCGTAATAGCCTTTGGAGCAGGTATATTGGGATATATCTGGGAAAAAGGATCGGATGATGATGAGAAGAGATAATTAACAGGTGGAGAATATTTATGTTATTTTTAAATATATTGATTTTGATAATAGGATTTATATTACTCATAAAAGGAGCGGATCTTTTTGTAGACGGAAGTGCAGCTCTGGCTAAGAATTTTAAGGTGACCGGAGTTATAATCGGATTAACTATAGTTGCACTCGGAACGAGTGCACCGGAGCTTGCGGTTAGTACATCGGCAGCAATTCAGGGCTCAAATGAGATTGCACTTAGTAATGTAGTCGGTTC
>JAFUEG010000374.1 GCA_017464045.1 Lachnospiraceae bacterium | reverse complement strand
ATGGGACACAGATATTATGATGAAAAGGATATTTTAATTTTTAAAAATGTCCAGGAACTTAAGAAACGAGGCCTTTCTCTTAAGGATATAAGGGATGGAATAAAAAAGGCAAGGAGCGGACAAGCAGGTGAAGTAAGTATACCGAAGAATGAGGAAATAACAAATGAAGTGCAGCGTAACAGTGTTGCAAAAAATGAGGAAATAACAAATGAAGTACTGCATAACGGTGTCGAAAAGAATGATAATCTAAATTATATCAGTGAGAAAGTAAGTGATAAGTCAAATGAAGGAAAAAAGGAATTTGTGCCATTGTCCAAATCTTTGAATCAAGCTGATAATGAATTACAGGACAGAAGGGTTGTTGATGAAAATGACAGGAAGGCTAATGAAGAAAAAGTATTAGAGACTATTGAGGGTAAAAAAACAGAAGAGTTAAAGGTTGTTGACTTTAAGATGGCTCAGCTGCAAAGTGTAATGAACAGGGTTGTGGCAAATGCATTAAGGGAAAATAAGGATATTATAACTTTGTCTATTAAAGAAGAAATTACTGCTGATGTTATGAAACAGTTTGATACTGTTATGAGAGAAAAAGAAGAAAGAGAAGAAAAAAGATATAAAAAGCTGGATGAATATCTGCGCGAGCTTCAAAGAGCTAATGCGGAGGCCGCAGCAACAAGAGACAGAGGCTTTTTCAGAAGACGAAGGGCAAAACAAGGATTATAGATTGCTTATTAAACAGTTGGATTTAGATGTTATATGTAGAAAACTAATTGTTATATTTAAGGAGTTTAAATATTTGTAGCTGTTAAATACCTGTTATGATATAATGAAGGCATGTTGATAACTTTAAGATAAATTATAACGGAGGAGCACTTTTGAAGAAAAAAAGATTGCTTTTTATATTTACTGTTTTGATGATGATTACTGCTGTAACAGCCTGCTCGACTAAAAAGGATAGTGCAAAAAAGGATAAAGCAGAAAACGAAGAAACGGAAATTGCTACAGAAGAAAGCAAATATGAAACGGAGGAAAATAAAGCAGATATTGATAATGAAAATATCAGTAAAACTGATGAAGAAACAAAATCGGATATAACAGAAGAAGAGACGAAATCAGATACAATAAAAGAAAATGATACTACAGAAGATTCGGAGGGAAAAGAAACTATGGCAGCTACACTTTTTTATCAGGGACATGCAAGTGCAAGAATTGTTACAGGTGAAGGTAAGGTTATATATATAGATCCGTATATGGGAGGTGGCTATGACCTTCCGGCAGATCTTATACTTGTTACACATGAACATTATGACCATACTAAGACAGAATTAATCTCGCAGAAAAATGCAGATTGTGTAACCATAACATGGAAAGAAGCTTTAGAGGGCGGAAAGCATCAGAGCTTTGATCTTGGATATGTCAATGTTGAAGCGGTTGAAGCCGGATACAACAGAAACCATGATGCATCAAGCTGTGTAGGATATATCCTTACATTTTCAAACGGTGTAACGGTATATTTTACCGGAGATACTTCGACTACGCCGCAGATGTCAGAGCTTTCAAAAAGAAATCTTGATTATGCCTTTATATGCTGTGACGGTATATATAATATGGGCTTGGAAGAGGCTGCTGAATGTGCAAAAACTATAAATGCAAAGCACAATATCCCATATCACATGGCACCGGGGAGTGATTTTGACAAGGCTGCTGCAGAAAGCTTTGCTGCACCAAATAAAATAATTGTTGAGCCGGGTGAAGAACTGGTGCTCGAATAAGAGGAGGATGGGTAATGGTTTATACGGTTACATTTAATCCGTCTCTTGATTATATAGTTATGGTTGATGACTTCAAGCCCGGGTTTACAAACAGAACCTCCTCCGAACTGATTTTGCCGGGAGGAAAAGGTATAAATGTATCTACGGTATTGAGTAATCTTGGCATTGATAATACCGCACTTTATTTTGCAGCGGGTTTTGTCGGTGAGGAGATTACAAGAAGAATTAATGAACTTGGAATAAATGCAGATTATATATCCGTTGATGAGGGAAATTCCAGAATTAACGTAAAGATAAAAAATATTGACGGAACAGAAATAAACGGATCAGGACCTTCCATTCCTAAAGAGAAGCTTGACGAACTGATCAGTAAGCTTGATTTAATTAATGATGGAGATGTATTGGTTCTTGCGGGAAGCATTCCGGCGTCTATACCGTCCACGATTTATGCGGATATCATGGAAAGACTTTCGGAAAAAGATATAAAGATAGTTGTTGATGCATCAAAGGATTTGCTTTTAAATGTTTTAAAATTCAGACCGTTTCTTATAAAGCCAAATAATCATGAGCTTGGGGAAATATTTGATAAAAAGCTTGATAGAAGAGAAGATGTTGTACCGTATGCGAAGGAGCTTATAAAAAAAGGAGCGAGAAATGTACTTGTTTCTCTTGCCGGCGAAGGAGCAGTGCTTGTCTGTGAGGATGAACGTGTATATATGAGTAAAGCCCCTGATGGAACGCTTGTAAATGCTGTTGGAGCAGGTGATTCCATGGTAGCAGGCTTTATAGCCGGATATCTTGAAAACAAAGATATGGAACATGCATTCAAAATGGGAATTGCAGCGGGGTCGGCAAGTGCATTTTCAGAGTTTCTTGCAACCAAGGAAGAAATTCATAAATTGATGTAACAACGGGGACGGTTCCAATCAGTATGATTTTAGGTACACGCAAATCTCGCTCGCGCTAACGATTTGCTTTGCACCTAAAATCATACTGATTAGAACCGTCCCCCCATTGAAACAAATTACAGACTGCTGTCATACATAATCATTGTTTCATTTATAATGTTATATCTGCCGTTCGAATAATCAACGACGATTATATTACAGTTGGTTTGAAGGCCACCCGACCAGAATTCACTGATTGGGTGCTTTTTTATGTAGCTCATTATGGCTTTATTGATTGCTCCGTGGGCAACTATCATGACTCTTTCACATGAACCTTCAAGCGGTTCGATTTTGTCCTGCATGAAGTCTCCGGCTCGGGCTATAAGATGCTCAAAGGTTTCCGCATCATCGGCAGGTACGTAGCTTTCAGGCTTTTTAAAAAAATGCTTGAAAGTAAGATTTTCATCACGGATAAGTTCGGAAAAATTGCGTCCTTCAAAATGTCCGAAGCTGATTTCACGGATTCTCTCATCCTTTATTATTTCTATATCACGGTCTCCTCTGATTAATTCTGCAGTTTCATATGCGCGCATAAGAGGACTTGAATATATTATATCTATTCTTGTGTCCTTTAAACCTTCACCGGTTTTTATGGCAAGCTCCCTGCCGTAATCATTAAGTTCTATATCTACATTACCCTGTAATCTTTTTGCTTTATTCCACGGTGTTTCACCGTGCCTTACTATATAAATTTCCATTATTTTATCCTGTTATTTTATGTATTCAGTCTGTTTAACTTATATTTTTATATGTTTTCTATCTGCCAGTCAATGGGCTCTAAACCATTTGCAACAAGAAATTCATTTGCTTTGCTAAAATGCTTACAACCAAAGAATCCACGATAAACTGAAAGCGGTGATGGATGAGGAGCTTTAAGTATAAGATGTTTAGGATTATTAAGCATAGCTGCTTTTTTCTGCGCAAAACCACCCCAAAGCAAAAATACTATAGGACGATCCTGTTCGTTTACAGCCCGTATAGCAGCGTCGGTAAATTCTTCCCACCCCTTGCCTTGATGTGAGGCAGCCTGATGTGCTCTTACGGTAAGAACAGCATTTAATAAAAGTACACCTTGTTTTGCCCATTTAACAAGATAACCGTTGTTAGGTATATAGCATCCTATATCATCATGAAGTTCCTTGTATATATTAATAAGAGAAGGTGGAATTGCTACTTCCGGTTTAACCGAGAAACAAAGACCATGTGCCTGATTATCATCATGATAAGGATCCTGCCCTATAATGACACATTTAACATTACTTAGTGGTGTTAGATGAAAGGCATTAAAAATGTCGTCACCGGGTGGAAAAATTTTCTTTGTCGCATATTCTTGTCCGATAAAATCAAACAGTTTTTTATAGTAATCTTTTTTATATTCCGGTGCAAGTGCCTTTGCCCAATCATTACTTATAGGTGGCATGTTAGAATTCCTCTCTTGTACAGCAATTATATTGCATTAAAAAATGATATTTTAAAATTAATTTATTTTGTAACTTCTTCTATAAGTTCAACTATTTTAGTTATTGCATCTGTTTCGTGAGCTTTATTCATGTTATCTTTATAAGTTTCGCGATTTTCGTAAACTTCATTAATGGCTTCAAGTAAGGATGCATCATTTACATCCTCCTCCATTAAAAGCTTAGCATAGCCGCTTTTTTCAAAGGACTTAGCATTAAGTATCTGGTCACCGCGGCTTGCTTCAAGTGAAAGTGGTATAAGTACTGCAGGTTTCTTTAAAGCAAGAAGTTCACAGATTGCGTTTGCTCCTGCACGTGATACTACAATGTCCGCAAGTGATAAAAGGTCTGCAAGCTCAGATTTAATATATTCAAACTGTACATAGTTTTCAGTATTTGGCTTATCTTTATTGGTTTTGTCCTTTCCGCAAAGGTGGATTACATTATATCTTTCAGTAATTTTATCAAGGCATGACCATATAGCTTCATTTACGCGGACACTTCCTGTGCTTCCGCCTATTATAAGAAGTGTAGGACGAAGCTCTTTGAAACCGCAGAAGGTCATAGCTTTGGCAGAATCACCTTCAAATAATTCCTTTCTTATAGGAGTTCCGGTAACAACTGCCTTACCGGGAGGAAGCTTCTCTAAGGTTTCAGGAAAGTTGCAGCATACCTTTGAAGCCTTAGGTATTGCAATTTTATTGGCAAGTCCCGGTGTCATGTCCGATTCATGTATAATGCAAGGAACATGATTCGATTTGGCTGCAAGTACAACAGGCACAGCAACAAAGCCTCCCTTGGAAAAAACTACATCAGGTTTAAGATCTTTAATTATTTTTTTAGCTTCACTTAAACCTTTAATAACTCTGAAAGGATCAGTGAGATTTTTCACACTGAGATATCTTCTTAATTTACCTGTAGCTATTCCGTGATAAGGAATATCCATTTCTTCGATAAGTTTTTTTTCTATACCTTCATATGAACCTATGTAATGTATATCATATCCCTTTTCTTTAAGAACAGGGATAAGAGCCATATTTGGTGTAACGTGACCTGCTGTTCCACCACCTGTAAGAACAATCCTTTTCATTTAAACCTCCATAAAAAATATATCTCGCAAGCACGCATCTTTGATGCTCGCCTATCTGCTTCGCAGATGTCTTGCTCGATAACTCACCGCGAAAACTCAAATGCCGACTACGTCGGCGCTTGGTTTTCGCTTATACTCGTTATTATACCATAATTAACGTGAGCCTTAAAGTAATATTTTCTGTCACAATTTATCATAATATTTCTGCTCAATATATATTGATTTCTTAAGTTCACGTTTTTTATAATCTGGGCAATGTTATACGGGAAATAAATCTCGCAAAAAATCTGACGGACAAAAAAAGGTATAGGATGCCGGAAATAGAGGGTATCATGAGGTCAGAGTCAGATTTATTATTTAATATAATTTTTCCGTATAATAATATTATATGAAAGAGGGATATAAAATGTTAGATTTAAGTCTGGGATTTGGAACGAGCGTGTACATTCTTTGGGGGATAGGTGTTTTGGGACTTTTTCTTAAACTGGCCGCTAACATACATATGAAGAGAATGATAAAGGCGTCCGGCAACATGGCGACCACCAAAAGACGGGCTCTTAGAATTATGAGGCTTAAATATATAAATGGAAAGAGTCTGGGGATTAACACGGGGAGTAGTGCCGCATTTGTGGATAAAAATGTGCGGAGTATGCGGTATATGGGATTCCCGCTTTATGTCTGGCGGCGAACGGGAGCGCTGCTTAGTTTAGCAACGGTTGGGATTGTAGCGGGAGCTTTTTTGTATAATGATGTTTCGTGGCGGGGCAGTCCGGAAATGGTAAATCTTTTGGCAAGTGCGGTGTGTGTATGTGCATTTTTAATGATTATTGAGAATATATTTTTAATAAATAATAAATTGGAGATATTGAAGGCTAATATAAGGGACTACTTTGATAATGTACCGGGAGTGCCCAAGGATGCTGCCAGAAATACAAATAATTCCATTTCCTTTGAAGATGCAAAACAGGTTTTAAAAAATCAGGATGAGCATAATCTGTCTGCCGGGTCAGAGGCGGCGGCAACAATTATATCTGATAGTCTTGCCAAACCTGAAAAAACTTTGCATGATATAAGAGGAGACAACATTATAGATGCATCTCCCCATATTAAAAATGTGTCGGATGTAAGCGGAGAGGAAACAGATGAGGCGGTATTAAATAGCTTTCTAAGGGAATTCTTTTCTTGAAAAAAATAAAGTTTTTAAAGGTATTATTATTTACTCTTTGTGCTGTGACATTTTTTTGGCTTATAAAAAGTCAGAGTTTTATAAGCTACAGAAAAAAAACAGCAAATGAAAAAAGTATAAAGGAAACAGTAAATGAAAAATCTGATAATAAGATAAAACGTGATGATGAAATATATATAAGATATTATGATGATACGGATGATGACAATTATACAGCTGAGAATAAATATGGTACAGATGCAAGATACATAAACCAGCCGATTATAAATAGTATTCGTGAGAAGGAATATTATTACAATTTTAGCAATGAAAAGCTTGCATGGTGGTTTAAGCGGGATAATAATCATGGACCAAGCGGCTGCGATGATAAGGTTAATTTGTCAGATTATGGCGCCTATTATCTGGACGAAAATGTAACAGAGGATGAAAAGGTAATATATCTTACCTTTGATTGCGGATATGAAAATGGATATACCGGTCATATACTCGATGTGCTTGCCGAAGAAGATGTGCCGGCATGCTTCTTCGTGACTAAGACATATATAAGAGATAACATAGATTTAACTAAAAGAATGAAGGAGGAGGGACATCAGGTTGGAAACCATACCATAACCCATCCGTCATTACCAACGAAGTCATATGAGGAGATTATACAGGAAATAAACGGCTGTGCAGATTATATGAAGGAGGCTACAGGATATGCTATGGATCCTTACCTTCGCCCACCGTGTGGAGAATACAGCGCGCGAACTCTTGCAATCATCCATGACTTAGGGTTTAAGACTATATTCTGGAGTATGGCGTACTTGGATTATGATGTAAATAAACAACCCGGTGCAGATTATGTAATTAATCATTTTAATAAGTATCACCACAATGGTGCGATTATACTTATGCACAATGTATCAGCATCTAATTCTGAGGCTCTGCAAACCGTGATACAAAATTTAAAGGCCGAAGGATATCGGTTTGCAAGCCTTAATGAATTAAATTAATTTACTAAAATTGTCCTTTTAGTAAAATTAATATCAGCTACGCTTAGAATTGTTGATTTATAAGCAAAATGCATAATATTTTCCTTGTATTCATAACACCTAAATGATAAAATATAATTTAGTTGTTTTAGAAATAAAAAAGATAAGGAGATATATTATGGCAAAGACAGTTAAATTTGATTTTAGCAACACAGAGTTTAAGGCTTCCAAAGAAGATGTAGCAGCTATGAGCGAAAGAGTTAAGGCTGCAAAGAAGACTCTTCTTGAGAAGACAGGCGAAGGAAATGATTTCCTTGGATGGATTGACCTTCCTGTAGATTATGATAAGGAAGAGTTTGACAGAATCAAGAAGGCAGCAGCAAAGATTCAGAGTGATTCAGATGTACTTGTAGTTATAGGTATCGGTGGTTCATACCTTGGTGCAAGAGCAGCTATCGAAGCACTTCGTCATTCCTTCTATAACTCAGTAACTAAGGAGGTTCGTAAGACTCCTGAGATTTATTATTGCGGTAATAACATAAGCAGTACATACCTTGCAAACCTTATGGATGCAATTGCAGACAAGGATTTTTCCGTAAATGTAATTTCAAAGTCAGGTACAACTACTGAACCGGCAATCGCATTCAGAATCTTCAAGAAGAAGCTTGAAGCTAAGTACGGTAAGGAAGAGGCTGCTAAGAGAATATATGCAACAACCGATAAGGCAAAGGGAGCACTTAAGACACTTGCTACAGAGGAAGGTTACGAGACATTTGTAGTACCTGATGATGTAGGAGGACGTTTCTCAGTACTTACTGCTGTTGGTTTACTTCCAATTGCTGTAAGCGGAGCAGATATAGATAAGCTTATGCAGGGTGCAGCAAATGCAAGAGAGTACTGCATAAATGATGAATTTGATAATAATGATGCCATGAAGTATGCTGCAGTCAGAAATGTACTTCATGAAAAAGGTCTCGGTATGGAAATCCTTGCTAATTATGAGCCATCTCTTCACTATGTATCAGAGTGGTGGAAGCAGCTTTACGGCGAGAGCGAGGGTAAGGATGGAAAGGGTATTTTCCCAACTGCTGTAGATTTGACTACTGACCTTCATTCACTTGGACAGTTTATCCAGGAGGGTACTCAGAACCACTATGAGACTGTTATAAATGTGCTTAATTCAAGAGAGACTGTTATCATGGAAGAGGAGCCTGTTGACTTAGACGGACTTAATTACCTCACCGGTCAGACAGTTGATTTTGTTAATAAGTGTGCTATGAACGGAACAATCCTTGCACACGTTGATGGTGGAATTCCTAATATCAGAGTTGATATTGATAAGATAGATGAGCTTACAATTGGAGAACTCTTCTATGTATTCGAATTTGCCTGTGGTGTAAGCGGATATGTACTTGGCGTTAATCCATTTAACCAGCCGGGTGTAGAAAGCTACAAGAAGAACATGTTTGCACTTCTTGGCAAGCCGGGCAACGAAGAAAGAAGAGCCGAGCTTCTCGCAAGACTTGGAAAGTAAATGTGATACTAAGACAGATGCTTTTTAACAAATAATTAAAAGTGTGTCAACGGAAATGAAAATTATTTTCGTTGACACACTTTTTTTAAGGTTCAGTTAAGGTTTGTATATTATATTGAGTGTATGATAATTAATTCATAGATGTGTAAATAATGTCAAAGGAGGTATGCTTATGATGATTTTATCTAAAGGCAAAAAGAATACGTTAGCTATAGCGATAGCTTTGATATTTACGTTATCCCTTTTTTCATATACGGGAATTGGCGTAATAAAAAGCTATGCTGCAGATAACACATTTACATTTTCTGACAGTGGTATAGCTGCTTCTGCAAGCGGGTCAGGATACAGTATTGAAGAAACCGTTCTAACAATTACTGCTGCAGGAACATATGAGGTAACAGGCTCATGCAGTGAAGGACAGATAGTTGTAAAAAAAGGAATAACGGATGTTACTATTATTCTAAATGGATTAACACTTTCATGTTCAAATTCTGCGCCAATTCTTTTGAAAAAAGAAAGCAGTGTAACTATTGATGTTGAGGGTACCAATACACTGACTGATGCGGAAGATCCTGCAGATGATGACGTTTCAGATGATTTTGAAGGCGCAGTAATAAAAGCAAATGGAAGTTCATCTTTAATAATTACCGGTTCAGGAATATTAAACGCTGATGGTTCATCATGTAAAAACGGAATTAAGGGCGGTGCACTTTCTGCAATTACTATAAAGGGTTCTGTAACAATAAATGTAACTGCTGCAAATAATGCACTTGCGAGTGACAATGCTGTTTCTGTTAATGGAGGAATATTAAATCTTACAAGTACCGGCGGTGATGGCATAAAGGCAGAACCGGACGATGATGATACTACCTCTGTAGGAAACATCTCCATAACAGGCGGTTCAATAAATGTAACTGCTGCAGATGATGGTATTCAGGCTGCTGCAGATTTAAATATTCTTGGCGGATACATAACGATAAATGCTGCTGATGATGCTATACATGCCAATAATGTTAATGCTTTGGGAGGAACATATACAATTACGGCAGGTGATGATGGTATACATGCAGAATATGCGTTAGTAGCAGGTACATCAGGTTCATCATCAGGTCCAAGCATAACCATTAATTCAGCTTATGAAGGACTTGAAGGAGCAACTGTTACACTCTATTCGGGATCAGGCAGTATAACCACTTCAGATGATGGACTAAATGCTGCAAACAGTGACCTTACAAATTATTCGTATGATCTTACAATATCGGGTGGTACATGGACTATAAATGCAGGCGGAGATGGGCTTGACTCTAATGGAACGTTAAATGTTTCCGGAGGTATTACAAATGTATTTGGAGCTGCTGATAATGGAAACTGTGCTATAGATTATGGTGACAACAGCAGCTGGACGGTAAGCGGAGGAACCATTATCGGAGTAGGAATGTCAGGTATGGCAACAACTCCTACAAGCGGAACATACGTGGCATTTGGAAACAATGGTATGAATAATATGGGCGGAATGGGAGGCATGAATCAAAACTCAAACAGTTCATCTTCCGTTCAAATTTCATCAGGAAATTCTATTGTTATTAAGGATTCTTCAGGAAATACCATATACAGTGTTACAGCTGTAAAAAATGCTAATCATATAGTTTTTTCATCCGACTCGATTACTGAAGGCGATTCATATACATTATATGTAAATGGAAGTGCAGTGGCAACATCAACTGCTTCAGCCGGAAATGGTGCTTCAGGACAAGGAAACATGCAGCCCGGTGGTAATATGCAGCCTGGTGGCAATATGCAGCCGGGTGGTAACATGCAGCAACCGACAGCCAATAATGTACAACCGACAACTGACAACAGTCAGTCAGATACATCATCAAATACAACTTCGTCATCTGATACCAATACAACTTCTGATGTAATTAAAGGAATATGTCAGATGCCATGGTGGGGTGAAGGCGGCGGATATTTAATAGGAGTTGAATCTTATGAAAATCCAAATCAAGCTTACAGTTATGAATTACTTATTTTAGATTGTACATTATTAAGAGACGGACAAGATGCATGGATATATACAACCGGAAGATGCTATGTATCGGAGGGTAATGCATTTTGGACAATTTGGCAGCCGGAATACGGATATTATTGGACTCTTTTCAGAGTTTACGATGAAGATGGCAACATTATAGGACAGGAATGTTACGGATTTGTAAACGTATGCTGGTAAAATGAAAAGTGTGTCATGGGAGCAGTTTCCGTGACACACTTTTGTTTTATTTATTATTAATACGGTCTATGTAATCAATTAGAAATTTGGTTGTTCCCTCGATTCCAAGACGACTGCTGTTGATTGTTAAATCATAGGTTGTTGCATCACTCCATTCGGATTCTGAGTGGCTGTTGTGGTAATTTCGTCTTGTACGGTCGTGACGCTTGATTTTGTTGGTTGCTTCTCCTTCGGTTTCTATATTATATTTACGCTTAACACGTTTGATTCTGTCTTCTAAATCAGCGGTTACAAATATACTGATTATGTTATATCTGTCTCTTAGTACTGTTTCTGCACATCTTCCGACTACTACAAAGGATTCGCGCTCAGCAGCTTTATTTTTTATGTAGTCAAATTGGAGTTCCTCTAAGACACTTGTTGAAACATCCGGCTGATCATTTGCCATTTCATCTAAAACACTTCTGTCATACATATTAAAACCAAAATGCTCAGCAATTTTCTTTGCAATTTCATGTCCGCCGCTTCCGTATTCTCGTCCGATAGTTATTATAATCTGATTTGCCATAATAAAACCCCCTTTGACTATAAATCTCATATAATAATTTTATTATAAATCGATTACAATTGCAATTAAAAAATATAGACCGGTACCCCTTTTTTAAGTGTACCGGTCTTCACTTTTGTATTTAATTAATCACAGTTTTCCTGTTTGCTGTCCTTAGAATTGTTGCTCTGGTTGTTTGACTGATTGTTAGAGCCTGTATTGTTCTGGCTGTTAGTCTGGCTGTTCTTGTTACCAGCCTGATTCTTTGACTGATTCTTAGATGACATGTCTGCTATTCCTCCTTACTATGTCAATATCTGCAAAAAGCGGATATATTAATATGTTTTGGCTTTATTTAACAAGCCTTACACTCTAATTATGGACATATATTAAAAGGAATATACATAAAAAATAAAAAATATCTGTTAATCAGATGCTTATAATTTTTTACCGTTTCCTTGTAAGAGCACCTCTGTAATTATTCAATCCTCCAATAGTGTTTATTACATTGTAACCATTACCGGAAAGTATACGTGCAGCCATCATACTTGCACCGCCATTTTCACAATAAACAAGTATTATCTTGTTCTTTGGTAAACCAACCTTTCCGTTTTCTATATCTGAAAGAGGCAGATTGATAGCCATAGGTATATGACCCTTTGCGAATTCTTCCATTTCTCTTACGTCTACTATTATTCCTTCGTTATTGATTGCTTCATTCATGATGTTCCTAATATTAATATTACGAAATCTCAAAATGTCCGCCTCCTTTAACAAAATTCATCACCTACTTTTAAAATATTCATTATATTTAAATATGTGTCAGTGTGGAAGGTATCTTATCACATATGTTGCAGGATGCCTGTACCACGACACATCTGCTCTTGACACTGCTTGTGTGGAGTTTTAAAATAAAATGGAATATGCCATAATTTTGGTTAAGAAGGATAAAATGTATGAGTAATAATATGATTAATAAAGAATTTGAACTTATAGCACCGTGTCATTTCGGATTGGAATCAGTGCTAAAAAGAGAAATATCGGATTTGGGATATGAGATTGTTTCGGTTGAAGACGGAAGAGTTACTTTTAAGGGCGATGAAACTGTTATTCCACGTGCCAATATATTTATAAGAACTGCCGAGAGAATTCTTTTAAAAATGGGAAGCTTTACGGCGGTTACTTTTGATGAGCTTTTTGAAGGGACAAAGGCACTTCCTTGGGAGGAATATCTGCCAAGGGATGCTAAATTTTGGGTGACTAAGGCTACGACCAACAAGAGTGCACTTTTTTCGGGAAGTTCCATACAGTCGATTGTAAAAAAAGCAATAGTCGACAGAATGAAACAGACTTATCATATTAATCATTTTGAAGAGGATGGAGATGAGTATCCGATAAGAGTATTCATATTTAAGGATATGGTTTCAATAGGAATCGATACATCCGGTACATCACTTCATAAACGTGGTTACAGACAGCTTGTTGGCAAGGCTCCT
>JAFUEG010000019.1 GCA_017464045.1 Lachnospiraceae bacterium | reverse complement strand
GGAACAGAGTTTACATCAGATGAACTTATCGAGCACTGGGCAAGTCTTGTTGATAAATATCCGATTATCTCTATCGAGGATGCACTTGATGAAGAGGATTGGGAAGGCTGGCAGAAGCTTACTGCAAAGCTTGGCAATAAGGTTCAGCTTGTAGGTGATGATTTATTTGTTACCAATACGGAAAGATTAAAGAAAGGAATCGAGCTTGGCTGTGGTAATTCGATTTTAATAAAACTTAACCAAATCGGTTCTGTATCTGAAACTCTTGAGGCTATAAAGATGGCTCATAATGCAGGATATACAGCAATTTCCTCACATCGTTCAGGAGAAACTGCAGATACTACTATTGCAGACCTCGCTGTTGCGCTTAATACCTGCCAGATTAAGACAGGCGCACCAAGCCGCTCAGAGCGTGTGGCTAAGTACAATCAGCTTCTTAGAATTGAGGAAGAGCTTGGTGAAAATGGTGTATATCCACAGATGGATGCATTTCATGTAAAGAAATAACAGACTTTACGTATAAGCGGGTTAGCAAACGATAAGGAGCAGCTTATATGAGTAATGAGGCTTGGGAGCTTGTAAAAAAGATAGAGGTTGGCGGCGTTGATTTGGAACTTGCACTTCAGTGTGCACCTCTTATAGCAGGCTTAAAGGTATCAAATCTATTAAATATTAATATAAAAGAATTAAAAAGGTTGGATGAGCTTTTAACCGGAAGCAGTATATTATGGCATATTCTTTATGCGGATGAATTTAAGGCCAATGTATTACTATATAATCCTAAACTTTTGGAAGATTACCTTACTAAGGAAGAAGTAGCTTATGAGTTTTCAAAAATGGGTTATGAGGATTTCTTTGGCTATAAAATAGAAAGTGATGAAGGAGAAAATGTATATTCATTTAAAAATGAAACGTTAAAGAATTTGCTTGAAAGGTTTTCAAAAAAATATGCCATATATATGAAAGAAAAGAATATTTTTCCGCATGAACTTGGATTTTTACTTGGATATCCGGTTGAGGATATAAAGGGATTTATAAATCATAAGGGTGAAAAGTACCAGTATGTTGGATACTGGAAAGTATATGCAGATTATGAGAAAAAAAAGAAGATATTTGAAAGCTTTGAAAATGCAAAGGAAAGCCTGATTAATCTTTTATATCACGGTGTGAGCATGGCTGAGATAATCAGTATATGCTGCAGTAAAAACAGGAAAATACAAATCAATTATTAAATATATTTAACCACATGTGGTAGGAAGGAGTAATATGGACAAGATACAGGTAGTTTACTGGTCACAGGGTGGAAACACACAAGCGATGGCTGAGGCTATTGGAAGAGGCATTGAGGAAGGCGGAAAGGAAGCTGAGGTTGTTTTTGTAAGTGACGCTTCAATTGATGCTTTAAAGGATGCAGATGTATTTGCGCTTGGATGTCCTGCAATGGGAGCTGAGGTTTTAGAAGAAAATGAGATGGAGCCTTTTGTATGTGATGTAGAGGCTTTTGCATCAGGAAAAACTATAGCTTTATTTGGCTCTTATGGCTGGGGTGATGGCCAATGGATGCGTGACTGGGTTGACCGTATGGCTGCGGCCGGCGCAAATGTCTTAAACGGTGAGGGGCTTATGGCTCATGAAGCACCGGATGATGATGTGATTGCAGAGTGTGTTGCACTTGGTAATCAGTTGGCATCAGCATAGACTTGAATTCTAAAAGGGGCTGTTTAATTACAGTCCCTTTTTATTTTGCTATTTACATAATTTTATTTTTATATTAAAATATCTTTTGTATTTTATGGAAAGAGGTGTTTTAAATGTTTTGTAATAATTGTGGCGCAGAAACGGAAGATGGAAGTGCATTTTGCTACAAATGCGGAGCGAAGCTTATTGATTCGCCAATGCAGTCAAGTGTAATGCAGAACAATCATCAGCAAAATAATCAGATAAATTATGATCAACAGTTAAATTATCAAATGAATTATAATCAGCAGCCGAATTATGGTCAGCAGCCGAATTATCAAATGAATTATGGTCAGCAGCCAAATTACATTCAGCATCCAAATTATAATCAGCACCCAAACTATAATCAACAGCCAAATTACCAGATGGGACACAATCAAAATAATTATTATAAAGTACCAAAGGCTAAAAAATCAAATGTTCCTGCTTGGATATGGATTGTTTCAGGCGTTTTAGCTATATGTCTGATTGCAGTTTTGGTATTTATATTTGGAGTAAGCGGAAGTATGTCTCCTGAGGCGGCAGCAAAAAAATATATAGATTTGGAAATGGCATCGGAAGGTGATCTTGGTGCTCATTATACATATAAGATAGGTAGTGTAAGTGATGTTTCAAGTGATATAGAGATGGATTTAAAACCTTTTATTGGAAACAAGGCAAAGAAATTAAAAGTAGTCCAGGTGACAATAGATGATGGCTATTATGAAGAACAGATGGATGTATATGTGTACAAGGCAAATCTTAAATGGCATTCTATTGATCCGGCAGCAGTCAGATATTTGGATAAATCAGCAAAATCCAACGATGTTTCTTCAGGAAAAGCAATTAAGACGGCGGTTGAGACAGCTATGGGTAATGAGGATGCATATGAACAGCTGACTAATGATGGATATGGTTCGGTTCTGACTATTCCAGCTGGGGCAACAAGTTCATCAGATATTACTTGTACTGCGTATATATCAAGTGATACAAGGGATGAAATATTTGATAATATCGGCGAAAGAACACCAATAATCAAGTATAAGAAGAATGGAGCAACAACATTTTATGTGGTTATCTCGGGTAAAGGATCAGTAAGTTCATGGATTGGTTCAGAGTCTCCGGCAATTGATGTAAGCAGTTATAGTACGAGTTATGATACAACATCGACCGGAAACTGCTGGCAGTTGACACCTGAACTTGACAAGGAGTATCAGTAAAGTTATATGATGCAGACTACGAATAATCAGTTCTAAGCATTTTTAATCATGTCAATGATTATGTTATAAGAAAGATATACTTTATAAATAGTTTATATGATGGATAGGAGAATATGTATGAAAATTTTCAACACGTTAACGAGACATAAGGATGAATTTGTACCCATAAATGAAGGAAAAGTCGGCATATATGTATGTGGACCTACCGTTTATGATTTTATACATATTGGAAATGCCAGACCTATGATAGTTTTTGATACGCTCAGAAGATATCTTGAGTATAAGGGTTATGATGTGAATTATGTCTCAAATTTT
>JAFUEG010000373.1 GCA_017464045.1 Lachnospiraceae bacterium | reverse complement strand
TCTCTGCCTTTATAAGTATTTAACCTACTCTTAATTTAAACTTTTGTTCATCATGCTCGTTGTCAACTATCTCTATCTGTCCGCCTAAAGCTCTTATCTTTCCATCGAAATCTTCATATCCTCTTAAGATATATTTTATATCATCAATAGTGCTTATGCCATCTGCCGCAAGTGCTGCAATAACCAGCGCCGCTCCCGCTCTAAGATCCGGAGCTACCAGATTGGCACCTGTGTATCCTTCTACACCTGTAATTATTGCTGAATTTCCTTCAACCTTTATCCTTGCTCCCATGCGCGCCAGCTCATTTACATACTTAAAACGATTTTCAAATATACTCTCGGTTATGATGCTGTTACCTGATGAAAGTGCAAGCGTAGTTGCCATCTGCGGCTGCATATCTGTCGGAAATCCCGGATAAGGAAGCGTCTTTATCTGTGTGGATTTCATCCTTCCGTCAGCCATAACTCTTATGGAGTCGTCGTACTCTATAACAGTTGCACCAATCTCTGAAAGCTTTGAAGAAATAGCCTCCATATGCTTAGGGATAACATTTTTAATAAGTATATTTCCCTTTGTAGCAACCGCCATTGTCATAAATGTACCGGCCTCAATCTGGTCAGGAATTATAGAATATTCCGTTCCCACAAGCCTTTGTACACCACGTATTCTTATAACATCGGTACCGGCACCTTTGATGTTTGCACCCATACTGTTAAGGAAGTTTGCAACGTCAACTATGTGCGGTTCCTTTGCAGCATTTTCTATAGTGGTTTTTCCTTCTGCAAGAACTGCTGCCATCATTATATTAATCGTCGCACCAACGGTTACAACGTCCATATAAATGTGACGACCGATAAGGTTATCCGCCTTTGCCACAACCTTACCTCCGCTTACTATATCCACCTTTGCGCCAAGCGCCTCAAAACCCTTGATATGTTGGTCTATAGGACGAAGTCCTATATCACAGCCACCCGGAAGGGCTACCTGTGCATATTTAAATTTACCAAGCATGGAGCCGAGCAGATAGTAAGATGCTCTTATTTTTCTTATGTACTCATCATCAACACACAGATTATCTCTGTCTATAGTCTTTCCGCAAATTGAAACCGTGTGTAAATCTATATATTTAACAGTAGCGCCAAGAGCCTCTATCGCTCTAAGCAGTACCTTTGTATCTTCTACATAAGGAACATTTTCAATGATACATTCATCGTCAGTAAGAATAGCCGCAGCAAGAATACCTAAAGCAGCATTTTTTGCACCGGCAATTGTTACTTCACCATCTAAAGGCGTACCGCCTTTAATCACATACTTTTTCATTTCACACCTCTTGACTTTATGTATTAGGCATATACATAGTCTTAAAGATTATAACACATCTAGAAAAAAAGTAAACCCATAATTTGAAGTGGTTTTTAATCAGATTTATTTACATATTACGCTCTAAAAAAAAAGATAAAAACTCCCTTTCTTATTTATCAGCTTCACAGTAAATACATCTGTAAACATGGTTTTTTTCGTCAGTCAGCACAAATATCTGCGGGATATCTGTTTCGACAGAGGTGATACAGCGTGGATTCTTGCATTTTTTAACATTTATAAGCTTTTTAGGAAGAGCTACCTTCTTTTTTTCAATAGTCTGACCATCCTTGATTATACTTACGGTTATGTCAGGATCTATGTAACCGAGCACATCAAGATTTACATCATACTCCTGATCGATTTTAAGGATATCCTTCCTGCCCATCTTATTACTCGTAACATTTTGAAGTATCGCTATACTGCAGTCAAGCTTATCAAGCTCAAGGTCGTGATACACCTGAAATGCCTTACCGGCAGAAATGTGGTCTAATACAATTCCGTTTTGTATACTGTCTACCTTCATTTTATACATTCACCCCCAAAAGTGTAAGAATAAGTGCCATACGGACATATTTGCCATTAAGTGCCTGTCGGAAGTAAGCTGCACGCGGGTCGTCATCAAGCTCGGTTGATATCTCATTTACACGTGGCAGAGGATGCATAATCGAAAGATTTTCCTTTGCATTTTTAAGCTTACTCTTATCCAATATATATGTATCCTTCAAACGAACATAATCGGCCTCGTTGAAGAATCTTTCCTTCTGTACTCTTGTCATGTAGATTATGTCGAGCTCCGGCATAACCTCTTCCATGGTCGTAACTTCCCTATAATCTATATTATTCTTCTCAAATACTTCTGTGATTATATAATCAGGAACCTTTAATTCCTTTGGCGAAATGAGTATGAATTTTATACCTTCATATCTAGAAAGCGCCTTGATTAATGAGTGAACGGTTCGTCCAAATTTCAAGTCTCCGCACAGACCTATGGTGAAATTATTTAAATCTCCCTTTTCGCGCTTTATGGTAAGTAAATCCGTAATTGTCTGAGTCGGATGGTTGTGTCCGCCGTCGCCGGCATTTATAATAGGTACCGGTGACACCATGGAACCAAGCATAGGTGCACCCTCCTTTGGATGTCTCATGGCAATTATATCTGCATAGCAGCCTACAACTCTTATGGTGTCGCCAACACTTTCACCCTTTGTGGCTGAGGACGAATCGGCAGAAGAAAAACCAAGTACATTTCCACCTAATTCCATCATAGCTGCTTCAAAGCTAAGTCTGGTTCTTGTACTTGGTTCAAAAAATAAAGTAGCGAGTTTTTTACCCTTACACGCCTCTTTGTACTTATCATGATTGTCGATTATATCAAGCGCGAGATTAAGTATCCCATCAATCTCTTCAACACTCAAATCGGTTGGATCAATTAAATGTTTCATCTTTGCTCTCCCATCTGTCTATGGAAGGACAGGCGTAACATTTTATTACTGCCTGTCCGACCGCAAACCCAATTAATTCTACATTTAATAATATTACTAATCACCCTTATGTGTCAACAGATTATTTTAGGGCAAAACCGTTGATACGCCGTCTTTGTTATCATATGCAATTATTCCTGTACCGTCGAAGTGTACTCATATTCCTCAACCTTTGTTACTACAAGGTTGTTAAACATGGTATCCAAGTCGCCATAACCCGTTACATATTCATGCTCACTTACCCAGTAAATTTCACCTGAATAAATATTTCTATCCCATGCAGAGCCCTCAGGAATCTTATAATCACTCAAATCAACCGAACAAGTGCCATCATCAAGCATAATAATATCTTTAAACTGAATATAATAGTAATATGTAAGATTTCCACCATCTGACCCATTATCCTCAGTATCTTCGGTTGATTCACCATCTTCGTCTGACTCAGAGGAACTTACCTCAGCGGTAACTTTATATATAATATATATATAATTTTTATCGTATGTTTTCATTCCCTGCTTTGGATAAAGGAAATAATATCCTATAGATTCAGCACCCAACAAATCTTCAGGATTTTTCCAACTATTGGCGACTTGAGATCTAAGTGCATCCGCACCCTGGTTAGTCATCTTTTCAATCATATCAGCAGGAATCTCATTTACGTCAACCACATAATGTGAAAGACCTTCTACAGTATATTCCCGCTCATTTTCTGAAATAACGCTTCCAAATTTCTCTATAAAATCATCTTCATCACAGTAAGCATAGTCTGCTGTGACTGTTACAGTATCTCCATTGCTGACACCACTCTCTTTGTCCGCGCTAAAACTGATATATTGCATCTCATCTGAAGTGGATTTTTTCTCAATTTTTACAGACGAATCAGGTGCTGTTCCGGTAAATGTGACATCTACATAGTCAAACGGATTAAACGTTTTTACAGCTTCCAGTCCTGCTACCGTAAATGTTTTACTATCTATCTTGACCTTGCAATTGAAATAATCAAGTGCCTTTTGAGTATCTACGTCCCACGTATATACCACAACATCTCCATTGCTTAATTCATAAGATACATCTAAATTACCATTTACACATTCATCAAGAAAATCTTCAGCCGGAGTACTTTCACGTAAAACCTCTTTGTATAAGCCGCCCCAATCTTGTTTTATCACATTTTTGTATTTTGATGTTCTTTCAATCTTGTCACTATAATCTTTTAAAAATTTTTCTTTATCGAAGGAAACATAAGCTTTTCCCTTGCCATCATATCCCGAAAACTCCACCTTCACATATTTATTTAAATCAATAGTTGTTTTTCGTGTCTTGACAAAAATAAATATACCGACAATTGCAGCAATAGCTGCTAATGCTATAATAAGTGCCTTTTTGTTCAATGGTTTCTTAGGCCCTTTTGGAGCCTTATAAGGATAATTACCATACCCCGAATAAAACTGACTATCCTGTTGTTGATTATTTGTTTGCAAATACCCGAAATTGTTATTTGTGTTATTTTGGTTGTTCATATTGTTATCCATAATGTCTCATTGCAGAGCTACATCGCGTCTGCATTTCCTCCTCTTTTTATTTGACAAATATATTATAAATAATATTTTCCTCTTCATTAAAATCTATAGTATCTTTATCGTCGAGGTATATATTATTTATATATATATTACCCAACCCTTCTTAGTAATTTTTTGCGCATCATCAAAATAACAACAGTTCGGATACATTTTTCATATGCTATTATCTATTTGCCGTAGTTTTCTATATATGTGATTGCATCGGGGTTTAAATCGCTGGTTGTTGAATCATAAAAATAATATTCAAATTCGTACTCTGGAGCATTATTAATAAGTGGGTACCATGAATCAGAAAATCCTTCCTCATCGAACAAATCTATTAACGAATGATCTAAGCGTTCTTTGTCTCCTCTGGTTTTCACAAAGCACTCCCCATCTAAAGAATTATATTCATATAATTCTGCTGCGTGTATTATCTCCAGGTTTCCATCTTCTTTATATTCAACAAATTCATATTGATAAATACTACCTGATAATTCAAAACCGTTCCACCACTTCATTAAGCAAAGCTCAGGTATTCCATTATTATCATAATCTACTAATTTAAATTCATAAGTTGCAAAATCGCACCAAAAAAACGATTCATTAATTATATTGAAAATCTCATCTTCTATATACATGGATGGATCAGTTAAATCAAGTGATTTTAAATAATCAATATATGCCTGTCTCCAAGGCAAGCTGTCATCTATCTCCGCCTTAGTTTCTCTTTTATAATTTGCTATATAATAATTAACCTTATCTATATCTGCTGAGGTGCCGTCTTCATTTTCTTTATATACGTCGATGCCCTTTTCAAATACATTAGGATTCTTATCAATCACAATATCTGTTAGACTTATGTCACCCGTAGCATCAACAATTTGGACTTCTGACTTTCCATTTAAATACTCATATACATACGAAACACTGTCATAATTAACTCTTATTCCATCATAACTATAACGCGTTACTACTCTATAATAATTATTAACACATTGCTCAACAGATCCGTCCTCAAATTCAAAATAATTTAAATCGCTAAAATCCCATAAATAATATAATTCAGGTACACCATCCATATTACTATCATATAAACTCATGGAATTCATATATATTTTTCCTATGCCATCATCATAAACCAGCATATCTTGAGTAGTACTTCTTGCCGGTGTGTATTCCATCTCCATGGGAATAGTTCTAACATTTAATATATTGTTA
>JAFUEG010000372.1 GCA_017464045.1 Lachnospiraceae bacterium | reverse complement strand
TTGCTAATCTTGCGGCTAATCCTGCTAACATTATTTTTCTTTCCTCTCACGAATTAAAAATTTTAATGGTGTTCCCCTAAAGCCAAAAGCTTCCCTTATCTTGTTTTCAATATATCTTGTATATGAAAAATGCATAAGCTCCTTGTCATTTACAAATATTACAAAGGTAGGGGGCTTAACAGCAACCTGAGTTATATAGTAAAGTCTGAGTCTCTTACCCTTATCCGTTGGCGGTGGGTTAAGCGCAACTGCTTCGGCCATAATTTCATTTACTACACCGGTTGCAATTCTAAGTGAATGATTTTCTATAACGCTGTCAATCACCTCAAACAGCTTAGGAAGTCTCTGACCTGTTTCGGCAGATATAAATATCAGCTCAGCATATGGCATATATGCAAGCTTTTCCCTTATTTCGTTTGTAAACTTATATATTGTTTTGTCATCCTTTTCTATAGCATCCCATTTATTTACGGCAATTATCATGCCTTTGCCTCTTTCATGGGCTATACCTGCAATCTTGGCATCCTGTTCGGTTACTCCAAAAACGGCATCTATAACCAGAACAGCTACATTACATCTTTCAACTGCGGAAACTGTTCTTATGATGCTATAGCGTTCTATCTCTTCTTTAATTTTATTTTTACGCCTTAAGCCCGCAGTATCGATAAATACATATTCGGTTCCATTTCGTGTTATCGTCGTATCTATAGCATCTCTTGTGGTTCCCGCTATATCAGATACGATAACTCTGTCTTCACCCAAAAGCTTATTGATTATCGATGATTTACCAACGTTAGGCTTACCGATTATTGCAATCCTCGGTCTTTCATCTTCTTCCTCTTCAAGTGAGGATTCATCAAAATAACCAACTACAATATCAAGCATATCTCCGATTCCAAGCTGTGACGCAGCTGATATAGGAACAGGATCACCTATACCCAGATTGTAAAACTCATAGACATCAGGCATAAATTTTTCAAAACTGTCAACCTTATTTACAACCAGTACAACAGGTTTATGAGAACGTCTAAGCATATCTGCGACCTTGCCGTCCGCATCCACAAGTCCCTGTCTTACGTCAGTTATAAATATAATAACATCTGCTGTCTCTATGGCAATTTCAGCCTGTTCACGCATGCTCTTTAATATGATATCATTACTTTCAGGCTCGATACCGCCTGTATCAACTATTGTAAAATTATAATTCAGCCAGCTTACATCGGCATATATTCTGTCTCTTGTAACACCCGGTGTGTCTTGAACTATGGAGATTTTATCTCCTGCCAGGGCATTAAAAAGAGTTGACTTACCAACATTTGGTCTGCCAACTATGGCAACTACCGGTCTGCTCATATCTTCTCTCCGTTTCTTTTCTATTTAAAATCAAGTATTTTCTCAATAAAATCCATACCTTCTGATTGTACAATAATCACCGGAACTTGTAAAGCATTTTGAAGCTCGTCCAATGTGACATCATCAAGGAAAATATCCTCATCAGCTTTGAGTGTATTTGACGGCAAAAATAAAGCATCACCCAAATCCTTATCCTTTAACTGACTTATAATATCTCCACCTGTTAAAAGGCCTGTAACCGTTATTTTTTCACCAAAAAAATTATTGATTATCCTGAAAGTATTTATATTGACCTTTGGAAATGCTTTTTTAACAATATCCATTCCCTGACAAAACAAAGGATATGCGAGTACACCGGATATGGTTGATATATTAAGCACCTTATTCGAAGGCTTTTTATGTCTTTTTAAATAATCCTCCACCGAGGATGTAAGTTCATTTAAGAAAAGCCTTGTCATACCTACACCATTTTCAAGCTGGATATATCCGTCATAATTATCCTCATCAGGAATTTCATAGCCTGCATTAATATACCATTCATCACTTGCATGAACAAAATGATATCCGAATTTTTCCATGGCAAGCTTTTGATACTTATGGATTATATCTATAACAGCCTTCGCATCTTCCTCATTGAAAGGTTCAAGCTTATAAAGCCCCTCACGATATTTTGTTAAACCGACAGGAACAACAGAAAGACTCTGAATTACCGGAGCATACTCCATCAAATCACTTATTGTTTTTTCAAGCTCTTTGCCGTCATTTATACCCTTGCATAAAACAATCTGTGCATTCATAGGTATACCGGCTTTATAAAGCATGTCCATGTATGTGAGAAGTCTTCCTGCAAATCTGTTATGCAGCATCTCACATCTAAGCTTTTCGTTGGTCGTATGCACAGAAATATTAATTGGTGCGAGTTTATATTCAATTATTCTTTCAATATCCTTTTCCAACAAATTGGTTAGTGTAACATAGTTACCCTGCAAAAAAGAAAGTCTTGTATCATCATCCTTAAAATATATTGTCTCACGCATCCCCGGAGGATTCTGGTCGATAAAGCAAAAGACGCATTTATTGTGACAGCTTTTATAGCTGTCCATAAGTGATTCTCCAAAACTAAGTCCAAGATCCTCATCCGCATCCTTTTCAACCTCGAGTAACCATTCCTCACCATCTGCTTTTTCAATTAAAACCTCAAGATATTCATCCTCAACAAGATAATGATAGTCAAATATATCCTTAATTTCTTTGTCATTAATTGAAATGAGGAAGTCGCCTTCTTCTATCTCAAGCTCAGCAGCTATGCTTTCTTCCTCAACACCACAAATTAAATGTTTTTTCATTTTTATATTACCGTTTATTCCTTAAGCATAATAACAGCAGCAAGGTTTCCGCGCTTTCCGTTGCTTGCTCTGTGTGAATATAATATATTATTGTTGCAGCAGGTACACAAATCAGGCATAGCGATATTTTCTTCCAAAATACCGGCATTCATAAGATTTATCTTACATGCCAGATGTAAATCCAGCTGATATTTACCGTCCTGCTTTTCTTCTACAATCTGTTTATATTCTTCTTCATTAAAGCTTTCTTTAACTCTGTCAATTACAACATCATCAACCTCATAGCAATTTTTGCATATCGAAGGTCCGATTGCACATACTATATCCGAAGGATTGGAATTATACACCTCCTGCATTGTCTGTACCATCTTGCCGGCAATATTGCTTACCGTTCCCTTCCAACCCGAATGCACCAGGCCTATAACATTATTAACCTTATCGTAATAATATATAGGAACGCAATCAGCATAAAAGGTCATAAGCGGTATATTGGAAAGATTTGTAACAAGGCCATCAACCTCTTTGATATCACTGACCTTAATCATTCCCTTTCCGGCATCCTCTTCACTGTCAATTACTCTGATATTGGTTCCATGCACCTGATTGGAAAATACGAGTCTTTCTATGTCATATCCTACTGCTTTTGCAAATCTTTTATGATTTTCTATAACATTATCAGCTTCATCACCGCGTGTAAAGCTAAGATTAAGACTGTATAAATGTGCTCTGCTTACTCCTCCGAGTTTTGTTGAAAAACCTGTTACAAGCTTATCATATCCGTCAAATATCTTATATTTAATAACCGGGGTGCTTGTATAATCGATATATGTAGTTCTGTTATCATTACTGTATGGCTCAATAAACTTTTGTAAGTGTTCATTTCTTTTTAATAATAATTTTGCATCTGTTCTAATATCAAATCTTTTTCTTTCCATAATTCCACCTCGAAGATAAATTAATACTTTTCAATATAGATAGTATCATTATATAATTGTTTATCATTTCAAAACAATATGTTTTATGTCCTTAATCAATCAAAAGCTTATCTATAACCCATATAACTAAATGCGTCCTTTATATGCTTTATCTCACCTTTTGATATTCCGATAGCATCAAATCTTATAGATGAGTTATCTACAGAAATATTATTTTGGCTAAGATAATAAACCGCTCCCATACTAATTCGTCTTTGTTTTGAAAATGTAACTGCTTCCAAAGGGTTACCGTACTTATCACTATTCCTATACTTTACTTCAACAAAAACAATCGTTCCTTCATCTCTTGCAATTATATCAATCTCTTCATATTTTGTCCTATAATTGGTTTCAAGGATATCATAGCCTAAACTTCTAAGATAGTCAGCTGCGAGTTTTTCTTTTTCTTCTCCAAGAGCTCTCTTATTAGTTTTTTTGTACATCCATAAACCTCCTGCTATAAAAGCTTACATGCCAAGTTTTTCTTTTATCTTATCCATCTTGTCCACATATACAAGTATCTCAGCTACAACTCCATATAGTTCAGGAGGAATGCAGTCACCTATATCAAGATTAAGTAGTGTTTCAGCAAGATTTGTATCTTTATACAATGGCACATCACTTTGTTTTGCTGTTTCAATTATTTTATCTGCAACAAGTCCCTTACCTGAAGCAACAACCTGCGGTGCCTGGCTACCCGGCTCATACATAAGTGCAACAGCCTTTTTCTTAGGTTCAGACTTGGCATTATTATTCTTTTTGTTGAATCCGTATTCCATAAAACCACCTCATGTGAAATCTATATCAAAACACGTAAGAAACTTATAGTTTTTTTACATTCTTACATCAAACGAATATCTTTTAACACTCTTTTCAAGTTCATTTCCAAACATTTCATTTACAACCATATTTTCAGGTAAAGCAAGTGCGGGTTCTCTGGTTATAACCTCATTTGTAAGCGTATGTCCGGTTTCTTTTATTGCCTTTTCAAGCATAGTCATATGCTCATCAATTATTTTTGCACTTTGTTCATCTTCAACATAAAATCTGGTATGTACATTATTACCATGCAGACTTACATGTACGTCTGTCGGACCAAGGAACTTCATATCAAGATGAAGCAAAGCACTTATATTATCTTTTGCTTCGTTCATCTTCTTTTTATTCATATATACAAAAAGCTCTGAATTAGCATCATTTCCATCATTTCTAAATGGAATCTGTGCATATGAGTACATATTATTAAGAGTCTGCATAAAATCAATTCTTTCCTGCATACCCTTTGCATTCTCTGAAAGATTTTTACCTGCACTTCCTGAACTTTCTGAAAAAGCCTTCATAAGTTTATCTGTTTTTTCATACATACTCTTATATAAATCATCAATTTCACTTGGATTTTTCATGTCCTTTGTATCAAGAGTGAATTTTTTGTTTATACCACCGGATAAAACCTTATTATACTCTTCTGAAGTAAAAAACTGTTTAATATCATTTAAATTAAAGCTTTCAGGATTTTCCTTAAAAGATTCACTTATAGCCTTGTTAATATAATTTAAAAGCTGAAGTGGTGTCTTCGATTCATTTGCTATATTTTTTATGGCATCGTCACT
>JAFUEG010000371.1 GCA_017464045.1 Lachnospiraceae bacterium | reverse complement strand
GATAAGGCTAAATTTGATGAGGCAGGTATAGAGTATTTCTATACGCTTATTGATGACGCGGTTGCAAGAGTTATGAAGTCAGAGGGTGGATACATATGGGCATGTAAGAACTATGACGGTGATGTTATGAGTGATATGATTTCATCTGCGTTTGGTTCACTTGCGATGATGACTTCAGTTCTTGTATCACCGGATGGAAAATATGAATATGAGGCTGCACATGGCACTGTTCAAAGACATTATTACAAGCATCTTAAGGGTGAAGAAACCTCAACAAATTCTGTAGCAACAATATATGCTTGGACAGGAGCTTTGAGAAAAAGAGGAGAGCTTGATAATATCCCGGAGCTTATGGCTTTTGCTGATAAGCTTGAGGAGGCAACCATTAAGACAATTGAGAGTGGAGAGATGACTAAGGATTTGGCACTTATAACTACTCTTAGTGATGTTAAGGTATTAAACAGTGAAGAGTTTATCAAGGCTATCAGAAGAAATCTTGAAGCTATGTTATAATCCGGCACCATATTATATATATTTAAAAATGGTAGCTTATGTAGTAAATGTGTGTCGAAACTGGCACACTTTATTACTTTTATCGAAATTTATCATATGTTTTATATGAGTAGTGCTAATAGATTTTTATTGTTAAAAGTGATTATCTATAAATAAGGGGATTTATTATGGATTTGTGGAGTATTCTTGGTATAGAGGAGACCAGGGATAAGGATTTATTAAAAACAGCATATAGAGAAAAATTGAAGTATGTTAATCCTGAAGATGATCAGGAAGGGTTTATGCGCCTCAGAGAAGCGTATGAGGAGGCTTTGAAACTTGCTGATTATGAATCTATGGATGTTACTTCAAAAGATTCACAGAATGATGAAGAATTTCCTTTTCCTGTTAAGGATGAGTTAAAGGATGTTCTTTATGAGATAGATGAAATATATAAGGATTACTCCAAAAGAATAGATGAGGAAAGCTGGAAATATATTCTTGATAAAGATGAATTTGTATCTCTTGACAGTTCGTCTGATGCATTTGAATTACTGATTAATTTTCTTATGATTAATTTTCTGCTGCCGCATAATATATGGAAAATTATTGTTGATGCGTATGATATAAAGAAAAGGAAAAGTGAATTAAGTGAAAAATTTCCCAAGGATTTTCTTGAGTTCATGATTGATAATTCCGAGAATATAGACATTTTTAATTATTATCTTTTTGATTTTGATGTTGATAATGAAAAAGTGGATGATTTTATTAAAACATATCTTACGATGAATACAGCCATAAGAAGAAATGAACTTGATGAGGCAAAAAAACTTATGGAAAAGCTTGAGGATATGGATATGTATCATCCATATTTAAGTCTTTCAAAACTGAGAATGAGATTCATGTCAGAAGTAATAACCGAAAATGAGGACATGTATGATGATGCCAAAGCACTTTATGATGAGTGTGGGGGTGATTTCAATATAACAAGTCTCTGTGGAGATATGGCGCTTGTTTTAAAGAAAATCGATGAAGCAGAGGTATATTATGAAAAGTTAAAGGAAATGGAGCCAAACATCCTTGCCGTGAAGGTGAAATTTGCTGATTTGGCGTTTTTTAAAGGTGAATATGAGGCATCAAGAGATGCTTATATGGAGCTTTTAAGGGAAAATAATTATGATAATAATATCAGAGCCGGTATGCTTAGAGCTAACCTTTCTCTTATTGAAGAAAATAAGAAAAAGATAGAGGAAAATCCGGATGATAATGATACTAAGATAGAGCTTGCATGGAGTTATTATCAAAGTTATAAATTTGAAGAGGCCATAGACATTCTAGGTGATTTTAAACCTAAAGACGAAAAGGTATTTGAATACTATAATGTCAAAGGAAGATCCTATCTTTGCCTTCTTGATTATAAAAATGCCCTTAACTGTTTTTATAAGTGGAAGGAAGCAATTGAGTCATTACCTAAAGACGACAGCGAAGAGATTGAGAAAAAAAGAAAAAGACTTCCTTATGTGAACTTTTTGCTGGCAGAT
The DNA here is from genome assembly GCA_017464045.1 of Lachnospiraceae bacterium. The sequence goes on along the minus strand of JAFUEG010000371.1, from coordinate 1,575 downwards.
TGTTATTTGAAACTTAAAGATTACAATAAGGCAGATATTCTGTTAAATAAGGCTTTAGAAGTTCCTCATGATGAAATAGTTCTTTCTTATGAAGCCCTCTGTGAGCTTAAGTATGAGACTGGACAATATGACGATTGTATAAAAGCTTGTGAAAAACTTATTGGTTATGGTGAAAATAATTATATTGCATATGATTATATGGCGAAATCCTGTTTTAAGCTTAACTACATCAAGGAATCGATTGATGCTTGTGAAAGTGCAATAAACATATATCCTTATGCTGCTGATCCATATGTTCAGGAAGTAGATATCTTTCTTGAACTTGGACAGTTGGATACAGCAAAAAAAATAGTTGAAAGATATAAACAGTTTGATATTCCGAGTGACCAGATTAAGCTTAAGGAAGCTCAGATTTTAATGAAAGAAAGACAATTCAAAGATGCCTATATAATTCTGGATACTTTGTTGGATATTGATATAAAAGAATCTGATTTATTATCCTTTGAAGAGGTATATTCATTGATTTCGTTTTGCTTTGAGAATATGGGTAAACCTCGTGAAGCTTTGTCGTATCTTAATAAGCTGATTCAGGTAAATCCAAATCATAAGTCAGCATATGGACGTATGGGACTGATTAATAAAGGCATGAATAAATATGATCAGGCTTTGGAGTGTTTTGATAATCAGTTAAAAATTAATCCTCATCCGTATTTTCTTTATGAAAAAGCTACAGTTTATGTAAAGAAAAAAGAGTACACCAATGCCCTGGAGAACTATCTGAGAGCTGCCGATAAGGAAAAGGATAATTCGTATATTTACAGAGAAATTGGACTTTTATATGAGCATCTTAAAGAATATGACAAGGCAATTAATGCATTTGATAAAGCGATAGCCGGTGAACATGATGAAAAAAGAAAGGCAGAGCTTTATATATTTAAGGGTAGAAATCTGCAGATACTGAACAGGTTTGACGAGGCCGATGAATTATATTCAAGCTATGGTGAGCAGTTCGGAGTGGATTATGATTATGTGTATGACTATTCAACACTTCTTCAGAGGCTAAATAAGATTGACGAAGCCATAAACCTTGTAAAAAATAATTTAAAGCAATTCGAGGGTGAAAATATCGAAATTATTTTACTCAGACATCTTTGTTCCATCTATGGTGATGAAGGTTATGTTAATCTTGCAAACGAGACTTTTACAATTGCAACAGGAAAATATCCAAAGGATGTGGAAATATATAGAATTATGGGTGATATTTTCTGTAGAAACAAGCTGTTTAATGAAGCGATGGATTGTTATTTAAATGCTATAGGTCTTGACTTTAACGGAAGTAAAAATTATTATAGTAATTTAGTAGAATGCATGCTTGAACAAAAAAATGTTTCGAAGACAACAGTTAAGGAATATATAAAAAAGGCTCTCGCAAAGGGAGCTGCGGCTAAAAATGTCAAAGATTATATCATGCTTGCAAAAATATACAGGCTTACAAAGAAGTATAAGCTTGCGATAAGTGCTGTTGATGCTGCATTTAAAACAGACAGATGCTATGGATGCTTTTACAGTGCGTGT
>JAFUEG010000370.1 GCA_017464045.1 Lachnospiraceae bacterium | reverse complement strand
CATCTGTGCAACCACTCTTCTTACTCCGCTGTCTATACCAAGCTCCGGTCGCAGTAATCCAAGACCGTCACTCTGGAATTTTCTGACTATAATCAAATCATTGGTATCATAGTCATCATACTTTTCTCTTATCTTATCCGGGAGCAAAAGCTTACCTATGTCATGCAAAAGTGCTGCCATAACAATCTCTTCCTGCTCGCTAGGTGTATAATACATCTGAGCCGAAATAAGGGCACAAAGTATAGCTGTATTGATAACATGCTTATAAACATAATCCGTTGTACTTCTTAGACTCTGGGTAAAGTTTATCTTGTGATCCAATCTGCCGTAATTGGTAATTATGGCATTGGTAAGTCTCTTTAAATTAACCGGCTCTCTGCCTGCTATCAGGTTATCAAGTTCTTCCCTGATGCTGAAAACCGCCATAGTCTGGAATCTTTCAAAATCCAGATCCTCTTCGCTCATAGGCGGAACAGGCTCGGCAGGCTCAAGAATATATAAGCCAAGCAGTTCAAAGTTCTTAACACTTTCTATACCCTGAAGTGTAAGTCTGGTATTTCGCTCATACAAAAGTACACCCGACTTATTATATATCGGTTTTGCCAAACGCATGCCGTATTTTAAGTCCTCTGACTTGACAAATATCATACTATAACCTCCTTACCCTAGCTTTCCCCATAAATATACTACATCACATACATTTTAACACAGTAAAGTGAAGAATACAAGCAATAATAAAGTTAAGACCATTATGATTACTCAATAATCCGTTGATCACCACAAGTATAAAATCACTTTTACTTTACTACCTTGTGGGTTCTGTTTAATGCACTAAATAATGCAAATACAGAAGCATCGATTATATCGTTCTTTATTCCGGTTCCCCAGACAATCTTATCCATACCTTCAACATCTATTCCGACATATGCACATGCCTGTGAATTAGAACCCTGCTGAAGAGCATGCTCCTCATAGCATACAATATCAAAGTTAATGTTGAAATGCTTCATAATAGCGTTACTTACTGCATCAAGACGTCCGTTTCCATGGCCATGGTAAACCTTCTTTTCTCCGGAAGCCTGAACAATAATTGTAACCTCTGCATCTATACCGTCAACCTGCTTGAAATGTGATTCAAGAAGCTTAACATCATCCTCTCTGTTAACATATTCATTCTGGAATATATCAAGGATTTCCTTTGGAGAAAGCTCCTTATGCTGTCTATCGGATACATCCTTAACAGCATATCCGACATCCTCACGCATCTTGGCAGGTAAATCAATACCGTATTTTTGCTCAAGTATAAATCCTATACCGCCCTTACCGGACTGGCTGTTTATTCTGATAACATCACCATCATATTTTCTTCCGACATCCTCAGGATTAAGCGGAAGATAAGGTACAGTCCACATACCGTTTCCATCTGTCTCGCGGTACTTCATACCCTTTGCGATAGCATCCTGATGTGAGCCTGAAAAAGCTGCAAACACAAGCTTTCCTGTATATGGTGAACGCTCATAAACCTTCATTCCCGTTACTCTTTCGTAAATCTCTGTTGTATACGGAAGATTGCTGAAGTCAAGGTTAGGATTAACACCATGTGTGTACATATTCATGGCAAGGGTAATTATATCCACATTTCCTGTTCTCTCACCGTTTCCGAAAAGAGTACCTTCTATACGGTCTGCTCCGGCAAGTAAACCAAGCTCGGCATCAGCCACACCTGTTCCTCTGTCATTGTGCGGATGAAGTGAAAGAATTACATTTTCTCTGCAATGCATATTTTCACTAAGATACTCTATCTGACTGGCATATACATGAGGAAGTGACATCTCAACGGTTGCAGGAAGATTGATTATAACCTTTCTTTCCGGTGTCGGCTGCCATATATCTATAACAGCATTACATACCTCAAGTGCATACTCCGGTTCAGTACCGGTAAAGCTTTCAGGTGAATATTCAAATGGATAGTTTACATTGTATTCCTTTGCCAAATCATTTAAAAGCTTAGCACCGTCTGTTGCTATCTTAAGTATTTCCTCTTTTGACTTTTTAAATACCTGGACTCTCTGAGCATATGAAGTAGAGTTATAAAGATGCACTATGGCATTTTTCGCACCCTGAACTGCTTCAAAAGTTTTCTTGATTATGTGGTCTCTGGCCTGTGTAAGCACCTGTATAGTTACATCATCAGGTATTAAATCCTCTTCAATAAGGGTACGGCAGAACTGATACTCTGTCTCGGATGCAGCAGGGAAGCCTACCTCAATTTCCTTAAATCCGATTCTCACAAGCTCTTTAAAGAATTCTATCTTCTCATCCAGACTCATAGGTACGATAAGCGCCTGATTACCATCTCTTAAATCTACGCTGCACCATGCCGGAGCCTTATCAATATACTCCTTATCAACCCACTTTGTACTCTTTACCGGCGGCATATAATAGCCCCTCTGATAATTCTTGACATTTTCCATCATAATCCTTTTCCTCCATTCACATAATTTAGATTTGTCAGCATACGCTGTCCATCTGTGATTTATATAAATGTGATACTTATATTAAATATTTTATAGGCAGATTTTTGAATCAATACCCCTCAAAATAAAAATAAACTCGCTCTCTAATAAAACCTTAGAGACGCAAGTTTTCGCGCGGTACCACTCTAATTCATACATATCGTATGCACTCTCACAGATACGGACATCACTGTCTTATATCCTCCTGATGTAACGGTCAGGACCCGTTCGTGTCTACTGATATCTTTCTTTAAATACCGTTCAACCGACTGCTCCAAGGCGAGTTCGAAAACCCTCCGGTACTGTCTCACACCAACCGACAGCTCTCTTAAACTTTCAGAATTTCTACTACTCCTCTTCATCGCATTTACACGATTACCTTAACACATTTCATGATACATGTCAATTAAAACTTCCGTTTCTCTAAGGAGACGGTGCAAAAAACAACCCACCAAACTATTCAGTGGTTAAACGTACATTGGCATCAAACATGCGATTGTAGCCAAGCCATTCCTTTTTACCTGTATTTGTGTTAATTAGTTCTGTGAAAGTTTCAAGCTTTGCGTCAAGATTATCTGCATGTGCAAGCGCAAGTGCTTCAATGAGTCCCGGTTTTTTAGGTGAACCAAATTCAAGCTCTCCGTGGTGGGATAGGATACAGTGTTTAAGCTCATTTGCCAAAACAATCGGAAACCCTTCTATAGTCTTAATTTTTTCATCAACCATCATTGCACCCATAACAATATGACCGATAAGCTGGCCTTCATCGGTATAATCATTTTCGGGAAAATCAGAAATTTCATCAACCTTTCCGATATCATGAAGTAAGGCAGCACTGACAAGCAAATCTCTCTTAACTGCAGGATAATTATCCGATATATATATACATAATTTTGCAACAGACAATGAATGCTCCAAAAGTCCACCTATAAAACCATGGTGGACAGATTTAGCTGCAGAATGAACTTTAAACTTTCTGATGAAATTTTCGTCTTCAACAAAAAATATCTTTAATAGTTTATTTAAATGTGTATCGCTGATACTATCCACTATCCCAAGTAATTCTTTGTACATACCCTCTATGTCTTTTTCTGAACATGGCAGGTAATCTTTTGGATCATACTCTCCTTCATCAGCTTTTCTAATCCTCTTTATGTTTAGCTGAAGTGAATTGTTAAAGGATGTAACCTGAGCATCTACACGTATATAATCCATGTTATCAAAATGACCTATGCCATTATTTAGTTCCCATACCTTGCCATCCACAGAGCCCGACTTATCCTGAAGAATGAGAGAATAATATGTCTTTCCCGCCTTTGTTGTAGCCGTTGTTTTTGTTTTACAAAGATATACCTCTGATATATTTTCGCCTTCTCTTAGTTCATTTATAAAATTCATGATAAAGTCCTTTCCGCACTAATAAAATTTAATATAATATATGTTGTATAATTATAAATAAAACGTATTATTTATCATCTCCGGACGGTTCTTTTTCAATAACCGACTTAGCCAGTGAAAATGTAAATTCTGTGCCCACACCTTCCGTACTGACTACATTTATATTTTCATTATGGGCTTTAATTATTTCTTTAGTTATGGATAGACCCAGTCCTGTTCCCTGCTTGTCCTTACCACGTGAAGAGTCAGCCTTATAAAATCTTACCCAAATCTTTTGAATATCCTCCTTTGAGATACCACAGCCTTCATCCTTAACAGATATAAATATCTTTTCGTTTTTTTCTGTAAGCGTTATATATATGCTCTTGCCTTCAGGGGTGAACTTAATCGCATTATCCATAAGATTATATATAACCTGCTGAATCTTCGTTTTATCTGCATAAACCATAGTATGCTCTGAGTGATTATTAAGCCATATTTTTATACCTTTTTCAATACATTTTCCTTCGTAGGAATTTATCGCCATCCTTACAAGCTCAAGCACATCAAAATCCTTTGTTACCAGCCAGATTCCATATGAATCAAATTTATTGAGTTCGAGCAATCCGGTTGTAAGCTTTGACAGACGATTTGTCTCATTTACAATAATATTAAGATACCTGTCCTGTTTTTCAGGTGGTATGGTTCCATCCTGAATCGCCTCAACGTATCCCTTAATTGATGTAAGCGGTGAACGGAAATCATGTGATATATTGGATATAAAATCCTTTCTGTACTCTTCAAGCTT
>JAFUEG010000369.1 GCA_017464045.1 Lachnospiraceae bacterium | reverse complement strand
TACCATCATCGCATTTAACAACAATTTTTTCACTGGATGAAATTTCAACAATACCATCATTTTTAGCAACTATACATACTCCCGAATCTACAGCTGCCTTAGCCTCCATACCTGTTCCAACAATAGGTGCCTCTGTATTAAGAAGCGGAACTGCCTGACGCTGCATGTTAGAACCCATAAGTGCTCTGTTTGCATCATCATTCTCGAGGAAAGGTATCATGGATGTAGCAACTGAAAATACCATCTTAGGAGAAACATCCATAAGATCTACCTTAGCTTTAGGGAACTCGGTAGTATCCTCTCTGAAACGTCCGGATACATTATTGTTTACAAAATGTCCTTCCTTATCCAACGGCTCATTTGCCTGTGCAACCCTGTAGTTATCCTCTTCATCAGCTGTAAGGTAAACAACCTCATCTGTTACTACCGGATTTGAAGCATCGGTTTTATCAACCTTTCTGTAAGGTGCCTCAACGAAACCATATTCATTGATTCTTGCATAGGTTGCAAGAGAGTTAATAAGTCCGATGTTAGGACCTTCAGGAGTCTCTATAGGACACATTCTTCCGTAATGTGTATAGTGAACATCTCTAACCTCGAATCCGGCCCTGTCTCTTGAAAGACCACCCGGACCAAGAGCTGAAAGACGTCTCTTATGTGTCAACTCTGAAAGAGGGTTATTCTGATCCATAAACTGTGAAAGCTGTGAGCTTCCGAAGAATTCTTTAACAGCCGCAGTTACAGGCTTGATATTGATAAGTGACTGTGGAGTAATGCTATCAATATCCTGTGTTGTCATTCTTTCTCTAACTACTCTTTCAAGTCTTGATAAACCTATTCTATACTGATTCTGTAAAAGTTCTCCAACCGCTCTTATACGTCTGTTACCCAAATGGTCAATATCATCAGAATTACCTATACCATACTCAAGATGAATATTATAATTTATAGAAGCCAGTATATCTTCCTTAGTTATATGCTTTGGAATAAGTTCACTTACTGATGCAGCTACTGCTTTCTTTAATTCTTCTTCATCTTCATACTCTTCTAAAAGCTTTTCAAGCACGGGATAATAAACATCCTCAGTTATACCTGCTTCCTTTGGATCAAAGCCGACATACCCTGACATATCAACAACCATATTTGAAAGCACTTTTACATTTTTATCCTCTGTCTGTATCCAAACATATGGTACAGCAGCATCTTGAATCTGCTTTGCATTTTCACGTGTAAGAACAGTTCCTGCATTAAACATCACCTCTCCGGTACTTGGATCTGTAACGTCCTCTGCGAGAACATGATTTGAAATTCTATTTCTGAGGGCGAGTTTTTTATTAAATTTATATCTACCAACTTTTGCAAGATCATATCTTCTTGCATCAAAAAACATGCTGTTGATAAGGCTTTCTGCATTTTCAACAACCTCCGGTTCACCAGGTCTTATTTTCTTATAAAGTTCTATTACGCCGCCTTCATAATCAGTTGATGGATCTTTTTCAAGGCTGGCAAGAATCTTTGGTTCATCACCAAATAAATCTATAATTTCCTGATTTGTTCCTATTCCAAGTGCTCTAATAAGTACAGTTACAGGTACCTTTCTGGTTCTATCAACACGAACAGAAAAAACATCATTTGAATCCGTTTCATACTCTAACCATGCACCTCGATTAGGTATAACTGTTGATGAATATAAGGTTTTACCTATTTTATCATGTCCTATAGCATAGTATATGCCAGGAGAACGAACCAACTGGCTTACGATTACTCTTTCCGCTCCATTTATAACAAATGTACCGGTTTCGGTCATAAGTGGAAGATCGCCCATAAAAATATCATGCGCTGCTACTACTCCCGTATCATTATAGCGAAGATGTACCTTTACCTTAAGTGGAGCCGCATATGTTGCATCTCTCTCCTTACATTCTTCAATGGAATACTTGATTTCATCTCTGCAAAGCTGAAAATCAACAAATTCCAAGCTTAATTGTCCGGTGTAGTCTGATATCGGAGAAATATCTCTGAAAACCTCTCTTAAACCTTCATCTAAGAACCATTGATATGAATCCTTCTGAACTTCTATGAGGTTCGGCATATCCAATACTTCTTTTTCGGTTGAAAAGCTCATTCGCATTCCTCTTCCTGATTTTACAGGACGCATTCTGTACTTTTTCATTGACACATTTCACCCCTTGAATTTATTTTATGGCAAACCTTGCCATAATAATGACATTTTATTACTTTACCACAAACAAAATACTCTGTCAATCAGTTTTTTTCCTATACATTTAAATCTAATAATTTGTCATATATCAATTTTCTTTTTATTATAAACAGGATAGCATATAAAAATATAAAAACAGGTGCTTAGCAGAGCGTTAAGCAACGCGTGCTCTGCGAGTACCTGTTTTTACATTTTTATATGCTATCTGTCATATATTACACAAATTACTTAAGTGTAACCTTTGCACCTTCAGCCTCAAGCTTAGTCTTAATATCCTCAGCCTCTTCCTTAGAAGCACCTTCCTTAAGTACCTTAGGAGCGCCATCAACAACGTCCTTAGCTTCCTTAAGTCCAAGGCCTGTACAATCTCTAACAACCTTAATAACCTTAACCTTGTTAGGACCAACCTCAGTAAGCTCTACATCAAATGAATCCTTCTCTTCTGCTGCGCCTGCTGCACCGTCTGCTGCGCCTGCTGCTGCAACTACAACACCAGCTGCTGCTGATACACCATACTTTTCTTCTACTGCCTTAACAAGATCATTAAGCTCAAGAACTGAGAGCTTATCAATTTCTGCTACTAATTCTTCAATAGTCATTTTAATTTCCTCCTAAATTTCATAAATCTTAATTTCTAAATTATTAATACTGAATTTTCTTTTTCTTTAAACAAACAAAGCTTATGCTTCTTTTGCTTCTGCAACCTGCTTAATAACACGAGCAAAGTTCGTAATAGGTGACTGAATACTTCCAAGGAACTTAGATAAAAGTTCTTCTCTTGAAGGTATTGTAGCTATCTTTGTGATACCTGCTGCATCATAATAGGTTCCTTCAACAATACCTGACTTGATTTCAAGAGCAGGATTTTCCTTAGCGAACTTAGCAAGTACTCTTGCTGCTGCTGTTGCATCAGTTTTTGAAACTGCTACTGCTGTCGGTCCTTCAAGGTCTTCCTTAATTGAATCAAAGTCTGTACCATCGATAGCAAGCTTAACCATTGTATTTTTGTATACCTTGTAGATTACACCGGCTTCTCTTAATGTCTTACGAAGCTTAGTATCCTGTTCAACAGTAAGTCCACGGTAATCAACTAATACAACTGTCTTTGCGTCATTGAGGCTTTCTTTGATTTCCTCAACTATAGGCTGTTTTAATTCTACCTTTGCCAAAGTTTTGCACCTCCTGTTTTATTTATAATGAAGCTGCAAATATATACGAAAGAAAAACTCCCGCGCTACGCAGCACGAGAGTAAAAATCTGCTAAATCTTTTGACTTTACGATTCTTCCTCGGTAGGCGTTTACTCCTTATGCCTTGCGGCACCTACTGTCTACGGCAGCTCATCGAGTGACATACTACCACAAGTAAAAATCGTTGTCAAGTGTTTTTTTAGTGTATCATCGATATTGTGCATGACACACCATATATAAATTTACTTTCCTATAACTATCAGTGTTTCATAACCTCTGTCTCTTAGTTCACGGGCAGCAATTAACGCTTCTTCTATCGTTTCATAGTTTCCTACCCTTACCTGAAATAAATCCTCATCTTCAAATATTGTTGCAGGATAGCCGGAATTTATGAGATTATTCATTTGATAATTTGCCGAACCGATGGATCTGTATATACCAACAAGAAGTTGGTAATTGCCGTTTATATCATTTTCGCCGGTCGGAACATCCTTTATATATCCATCATAGTTTGAATTATCTGTTATTTCCTCATCCTGTGAATCGTTTTCATTAATGATTATATTATCCCGTGAATTATTTTCATCAGGCAAACCATCACTTAATCCGTAATTATTTTCATCTGAAGACATATTTTCATCTGAAAGGCCGTTGTCTCCTATTGTGTTATTATTCTCACGAACGACATCATCATTTAATGAGTCGCCCATTTCGTCTCTTCCATCATCTATAATATTTAATGCATTCGCCGTATTATCTGATGAACTACTCTTTAAACCTGCAGCTTTTATTACATCATCTATACCTGTTGCGATTGCCATGGCAGTTTCATCAAACTGACTGTCGAAACGATTATTGTCCTCATCATTATTTATAAAACCTGTTTCAACAAGAATAGCCGGCATCTTAGTTCGTCTTAAAACTGCCAAATTTGGTCTTTCAACCACATTTATATTTCTATAGCCGACCTTTTCAAGCTCATTGTTTACACTTCTTGCTAAATCAGCCTTAATTCCGACATCCTCATATACTAATGTCTGAACTCCCTTATAGGTATTTGGATTTGGAGACGAATTTCGATGAATTGATACAAACAAATCAGCATTACTATCATTACCTATTCTTGCCTTTTGTACCGGTGAGTCGTAAACATCCGTTGTTCTTGTGTACTCAACGTCATAACCCATTTCGGAAAGTATTTCACCTACTGCAAGAGCAAGTCTTAATGTATCATCCTTTTCAAGTCTTCCATTGTAGGAAGCACCACCATCGTATCCGCCATGTCCGGCATCTACCATTATCTTATATGCCATAAATCTACCTATATAATAGTCTTTTTACATTATATTATGAAAAATGTAAAATGATGTGCATATTAAACAAATTATAAATTAATTATTTTTTAATCTACTTTCACCTGAACTGTAATCTATCTCTATCCCCGGTTGAACATTATACACAAATACATTAAAGTAAACGCCCATGCCTTCATCTTCAACTGAGCATGCTTCCATCAGCACACCTGTAGCAACAGAATTACCATCCTTATATATAGGAGTTACCCTGTACATAACATGATTTCCTGTCATCTCAACATACC
>JAFUEG010000368.1 GCA_017464045.1 Lachnospiraceae bacterium | reverse complement strand
CAATTTTTTCTTAACATCAAGAGGTCTGATATTCATGCTTTCAGCCACTTCATTAAGGGCATTCTCCGCATAACAGCCTGTATTATCAGCCTCACAATATTGTATCATTTCATCAAGCCAGATTCTCATATCATCCTTAGTCAATTTATAAAGCGGCTGAGCAGCTACAGCCTCATTGAAAAATTCTATACCGACTTTTACAATTTTATCGTTATTTAACACTGCTTTAAAGTCCTTCTGCGGCAATGGCAAAGTAGAGGACACTATCATACATGAGCCGTCAAATGCCATAAGACTATCAAATACCGAATGCTCAAATACCAGGTCTCCATGCATCAATATAATATCATCGTCCAAATACTCTCTGGCACAATAAATACTATATATATAATTTGTCTCCTTATATAACGGATTTTTTACAAAAGTAATCTTAATCGGAAGACTAAGTTCCTGACAATAATTGACAAGCACAGTATCAAAATTACCGGTAGTCATTATGACTTCCTCTATGCCTGCTTCTGAAATCTGTCTTAACTGTCTGGAAAGTATGGTATCTTTACTGTCTATCTCTGTCATACATTTCGGGTGCTCTGATGCAAGAACTCCCATACGGCTGCCCATACCTGAATTTAAAATAAGCGCTTTCATAAATTCCCTCCTATATTAAAATTCGTAATCCGATACCGGTGCATGCTGTACTCTCTTTTCTTCCGGTGGTAAGGTCATGTAATCTCTATACATCCATGTTAAGAATTCGTCATAGCTTTTTATTCCATAGAATTTTCTGCCTTCAAATTCATATTCTGCACGCTTTAAAAACCACCTCTTAGGCATCCCATATCTTTTTCTGATAGGATTTTTTACATACAATTTTCCAAAAGAAGTAAATAACAACAATCTTACACGATTAATAGAAGAATTGCTGCTCTTCTTCGCATACCAATCAACCCTTTTATACACATAGGAAACAGGTATCCTGCATAACAACCAATAAACTAATTTTGAAAAACCTTTACTATTCTTAACGCCTACTCTGGCATACAGGATTTTTCTTAATATGAAACAATCAAAATCCTGCAATACCTGTCCGGCAACACTTCGTGGAACATCATCTAATGGGAAAATATCGATAGCGACACCTGTTTTACATTTAATATGCTCCTGACCCACTCTGACGAATTTTGTTCCTGTTCTTCGAAGCTTGCCATATTGCCATAGGTATTCAGGGTCAGTATCGTGGTCCTGAAAGAAACATATCTCAGGATTTAATTCATCAATATGTTGTTTGAATTTCTCATAGTCTTCTCTAAGCATTGTAATGTCAGCGTCATCATCCCAAGGAATATAACCTTTATGTCTTACCGCCCCTAATAAAGTACCGCAGCTTATGGTATAATTAATATCATACTTTCGGCATACTCTATCAAGTTCGGAAACCATATCCAACTGTAAAAGCTGCATTTTTCTGAATTCTTCAGGTGACAAATGTTTTATCTCGCCCATATTAACCCAATTATAACCTTTCTTTTATAATGTTTTCAGATATTCCATAAAATTATTTTTGTTTTCTAAAGCCGTAGTTGTAGGTCTGCCCAGATCATCCCTTGCACCAATCGAGCATTTAACCTCAATTAAAGAAAGTATTTCTTTCTTTTTAACATTCTCAAGCTCTCTGTCCAAATCATCGAAGTTGTCTACAGAGACAGCATACTCATAGCCACAAGCCCTTGCGATAGCAACAACATCTATATTTTCAGCTACTGTAGGTATACCGCCAACTGTCTCATGGGCACCATTATTAATAACTATATGTATAAGATTCTTCGGCTTATTTGCTCCAATCACCGCCATCGAGCCCATATGCATCAGGACTGCTCCATCTCCATCCACGCACCAAATTCTTGTATCAGGCTTATTTATAGCTACACCAAGTGCAATAGATGAACTATGTCCCATAGAACCTACAGTCAGAAAATCATATTTATGACTCTGATTATTTGCCACTCTTGTTTCAAAAAGCTCACGGCTCGCTTTTCCTGTAGTCGAAACTATAGGGTCTTCACCTGAAGCATTAACTATGTGCTGAATTATCTCTTCTCTGATTAAAGTATTATCATTCTTATATTCAACATCTTTATCATAGCTAAATGCACCTTTACGTACTACAAAAGCAACATCCTTACCCTTTGCAAGAACGTCTCTGAATCTGTCCATTACAGCTTTAACTTCTTCATCTGTAGTCTCCTTGCCGATAATAAAGCACTCTATATCCATATCCTCAAGCAGCTTAACCGTAACCTCACCCTGATAGATATGTTGCGGCTCATCATGCACTCCCGGCTCGCCACGCCATCCTACCACAAAAATAGTCGGAATAGCATACACCTTATCATTAAGCAGCGATGCAACAGGATTGATAATATTTCCCTCACCACTGTTCTGCATATAAACAACAGGAGTTTTACCTGTTGCGAGGTTATATCCGGCTGCAATAGCTGTACAATTACCCTCATTTGCAGCAACTATATGATGTTTTGGATCAATACCGTATGTATTCATAAGATAATTACAAAACGGCTTAAGCAATGAATCCGGTACTCCCGTAAAAAAATCCGCATTTAAAATCTCAATAAACTTTTCAACCTTCATACTATACCTACCTATCCTTCTTTTCTAACTGTGGCGTTATAATCTCATCTATAATGAACTTTGCTGTAGTTTCAATATCTTCATATGCTACAGTCTTAGGTAGTTCAACGCCAAAAGCTTTTTGCGCCTTATTAATCAACTCGTCAGTATATACCAATTTTCCATCAGTAACATCTTCTATACCATCGAGATACATTGATGACCTGTTAGCCTTATTCATCTCATTATATGAAAATACTGATTCATCAATCCATGCATCTATATTGCCATCCTTATATCCTACTATCACAGGATAACCACCTATCTCGCCAAATACTCCCGGCGTAAAAATCCTTTGATTTTCTCCT
>JAFUEG010000018.1 GCA_017464045.1 Lachnospiraceae bacterium | reverse complement strand
TATCATATCATTTGTATAAAATTTTTTCATGCATTTTTCACTTATTGCATCAGGAGTAATTCCGACCGGGAGTGAAGTCGATTTTATCATTTCAATCCACTCACCTCTTTTTACAAACGTTGTAGCCGCACCCTGCTTATATATCCTGCCGCATCCCGTATATAAATCCACAATCATCATATCAAGAGTTGAAAAACTTTCCCCCTTATTTTTCTCGGAGAGATACGAATTTACTACCCTTATTGACATCTCTTTATCAAATCCTGCATTTAAAAGTTCCTCAAGTGAATCAATCAATTGGTTACTGTCTCTTGAAGCCTTCTCACCGTTACCCATCCCGTCAGCTATAAGCAAAAGCTTTTGACCATTTTGTATATCTCCTATATAAAAATTATCCCCGGAAATCTCATCCTCATATCTGCTTAACCTTCTTACTGCTGTTTCACACCTAAAATCCGGTTTCTCTATCATACAAAGCATCTCATATCTTTTACTCACTATGCTTTTGCTTTCATCCTTCAATAAAAGCCTTACCTTCATCTTGTCTTCAACTATTTTTTTGACTGTTTCGGCCGTAACAAGCCTGCCTCGTCTAACACGCGCATTTATATATACCTCGTATCTCTCATCCCGGTTTTTTACCATCAGTATATTTTTAACCAATACCTCTTTTTTAGAAAGTTCTTCAATAATTGATGCTTCGATGGTCTTCCTTATAGGAACCATCTCATTTAACTGATTTGTAAAATTTTCTATTATGTTACCTACATCATTAAAACCGATTCCTGCTCCTGCATCTCCCGCAAATGTATATTCGATTCTTTTAAATGCATCGGCAAGATTATTTACCCTTTCTACAACTATCCTTCCCCATTCAGGAGTATTATCAGGCTCGTAATATGCAGCCTTGTCATCCACTCTGAGCATTAATCTGTCAGGTGCCAATATAAAAACAAGTATCGCCGAATAAAGCGCCTTTATCCCCTCCTCGTCAAGCAACATATCGAATCGTGAAAAACCAACTATATAATATATAATTAAAAAAGACGCTGCCTGGATAAATCTTCCGCCTTCTATAAATATTAAAAGTGCATAAACTAAAAGAGAAACGGTAAGATACGCCATAAGGTAACCGTTTTCTCCACTCTTTATACCCATAAGTACACTAGACACAACTGTCCATGTAAGACCGATACCAAAGCCATACTTATACCATGCAAAAAGAATTGAAAATATAAAAAAAGCCTGTGCAACAGTTATATTAAAAAACTCTAAAGGCATACCATAAAATACAGCAGCAAAAAAAGCAATAACACCAAGTGCAGTTTCATTATTGGAAACTATAGAAAGCGGATCCTCCTTCAAGCCTTCCACACCTTTATAAAAAATTATAACAGTTGCAAATGAAAGGGCTGCCATAATACCTGTATCAAAAAAATTGAAATATCTTCCATCCGTTACAAAACCTGTAGTTCCATGCACAACAAAAGTCAGACCAAACGTTATAATGGCTGTCAGAAAATTCTTACCTCTTAGGTTAATTGAATTTTTTAGTCCCAATATAATAATCAAAAAAATCATTATTGCGCCATATTCAAAAAGCGTATATGCAGACCCCATGGTTGCCACTCCACCCATAAGGCCGATAAATATAAGCCACATATTTTCACCCGAGAGTGCAAATGCAACAAGTGCACCTATTGCAAACGGATTTAAGTTCATTACAAATGCTCTTCCGATAAAAAAAGCCGCAACTGCAAAACCAATACCTTTAAGCCTGTCAGATATCTTCATATTCTACCTCCTGATGAAACTATATTTCTATCTCCTTTCGTACACCACCCAAAATTATCATAATTTCATATCAGCCTAAAAATTATAGCTTTGCTCAAATCATTTTTCTGTCTAACTCTGGAAACTCTGTAAAATAATTATTGACAAAAAAAGACCGCTCCGAACATCTCGAAGCGGTAATAAATCTGATCACTATTTTAGTTACTCTCATATTAAAAGTTCTATGATAATTTAATCCTGTGGTTTAATAACTATCTCATCCGGATAAACAAGTCCAAGCTTATCTTTAGCAACATCTTCTATGTATTTATTGGTCTGCATATACTGTTGCTGTGCAAGCAAAACATCATTTTCCTGTTTTGCTGCCTCAATCTTCTGCTCTAAAACCGTCTCAGCATAAGCAAGCTCTTTTCCCTGAGCATGGAGTTCTTTAATTCTTAAACCTGATATTGTACATACAAATAAAACAGCCACCACAATAAGAAAACTTGTGAATTTAGACTGTCTTCTTGTAGACTTTTTTCTTCCTCTCCCTCTGCTCATCTTTACCTCTGCCGGATGTTTTAACAGCACCCTTTTCCTTCTCATTATTTTTGAAATGTCTAAAAATAGATATCTTCATTTTATACCATTTTACGCCATTTTTCAACAATTTCTTTGGTTTTTCAACACACTTTCTTGCAAAATACAAGATGTAGTTGAGTATTTTAAAAACGCCACTACTTATTGTGTTCTTATAAATTATTACTCCGGTGATTGCAATGACAAAAATGTAAATTCTGAAACTTCCATCATTATATTTGAAGATATTTTCTATAAAAAGCCATGTAAAAGAAAGCCAATATATTATATCCTCTATACCAACGAGCATATCACTGTGATTAAAGTTCTTTCTTATGCTTCGGAGCACATCATATACCGCTCCCATACATATCCCCATTATAAGACTGACAACGAACATATTTCCCTGGGAATAAATCATCTCAAACATTTATTTAAACATTCTCCCAAGTATACCTGCCGCGGTCTTTTTAACATTATGATTATCAGAGTAAACCATGCTGTCAATAGTTCCAGCCATCTCCAGTTCACCCTTATCAACATCAAGCCTTATAACATGCAGATTATCACCTTTAATCGTAAGTACTCCTGCCTCCGTAACAAGCACTACCACATCAGTATCAAAGGACTCGACATCTGTTATGCCGTATATAGTAGCTTTTTTTCGATTATCTAAAGAGAATCTGTGATTTTTTGCATATTGAATTTCTCCCATATAATCCTCCAAATCAAGGAACTTATATAGAATATAATATGCTCTTATTTTTTAAAGTATGTTATACATTTCTTTAGCATCTTCTTTTTTGGTTGTCTCGGATATCTGAGTAACCTCTGCCTTTACCGTTTTATTACCAAATGCTATCTCGATAATATCCCCCACCTTAACATCATAGGATGCCTTTACCACTTTTCCGTTTACTGATACTCTGCCTGCATCACAGGCTTCATTTGCAACAGTACGTCTTTTAATAAGTCTTGAAACTTTTAAATATTTATCAAGTCTCATGCCAGTCACCTCGAATCCATTTTATAATGTAAAAAGGTCATCATACATAAGCATGATGACCTTCACATAACTTTATAATCTGCTAATTAGTTTACAGAATCCTTTAAAGCCTTACCAGCCTTGAACTTAGGAGCCTTAGAAGCCTTAATCTTCATAGTAGCACCAGTTCTAGGATTTCTACCTTCTCTTGCAGGTCTCTCAGCAACCTCAAATGTACCAAATCCAACTAACTGAATCTTGTCACCCTTCTTTAACTGCTCTGCAACTGTATCAGTGAAAGCCTTAAGAGCCTTCTCTGCCTCAGTCTTCTTTAAACCGGTCTTCTCTGCAATACTTGCAACTAATTCGTTCTTGTTCATTTAAAAATTCCTCCTATAAATACAAACGTTGATTGCTAAATACAATCCCCTGTTGTTTGTAACATTCTTAATAATGAATGCCCTACGCTTATTTATACCTTGTTAGAGCCAATTTGTCAAGTACATAGATACCAAAAAACACCTATTTTTTATAGTTTTTTTAATTAAAATACAGTTTTTTTAACCTTCAATTTGTTTTCCAAGAAATTTCGCAGCTATCACGGCGGCTTTTTGCTCAGCTTCACCTATATTTATCGCGTCATCCTTACTAAGAAGAATAACTGCTCCTATAGCATCACCTTCACTTATAATAGTCTGCACAATCTCACCTGAATACTCATTATCACCATTTCCGAGAATCTTAATAAACTTCTTTTCTCCTTTTTTTGCAAGAATAGCCTCTCTGTCATTGATAGCCTCCTCAAGTTCCTTATGAAGACTCTTGCCTAGTAATTCTTTTTTGGGGATTCCTGCCACAGCTATAATCTGGTCTCTGTCACATACGCATACACCACAGCCAAGTATCTGTGCCGCAGCCTCAACATACTCCTGAGCGAAGCTTGAAAGTTCTCCTATCGGAGAATATTTTTTTAATATTATCTCTCCATCCTTATCAGTAAAAATCTCAATCGGGTCTCCCTCTCTTATCCTCAGAACCCTTCTTATCTCTTTTGGAACCACTATACGTCCAAGCTCATCTATTCTACGAATAATACCTGTTGCTTTCATAATCTATAAATCTCCTTACTTTTACATTAGTCTGTTTCTATTATCTGTAAATTAAGGATTTTTATACATGCAATTTATAATTTTTACTGCATAACATTAATCTGATAATCATTTCCCTGAGTATCCCAGATATTATAAACATATACCTTTTCAACATCAGGATCTATATCCACCATATCGACTCCCAAATCTCCGTCAAGATAAAATCCGTAAAATAATCCGGAATAATTTTCCCACTCATCAAACGGTTTTACTGTTCCATCATCATTAAATTCTATTATTCGTCCAAAAGAAAACGGTTCAATAAAGCACCCCTGTTCAAGTACTACACTATTTTTTGGCAATAGCGAATTTGTGTCTTCATCCTCCAGCGGATAGATACCGATTATTACGCCACCAGGATTATCTGCATCTATCCTTATATGTACATCATACGGAATGAAATATCTATCCATATCATAGTTCCCGTTTTCGTCCATATAGCTTACGATAATCGGAGCCTTGTACACTGCATATCCATCGCCTCTTTCAATCTCGCGTGCGCAGCAGTCAGCCTCATTTCCCGAAGAATCCTTAAGTATGATACGCTTGTTAAGAATCCTCGAAGAAAGAACATTATCATCAGAAAGATATACATCTGATGAATCAATCCAAAGACCATAACCGCCTGAATCCGAGTTCTCATATATTTCCCAGATTTCAAGACTTGCACCGGCAAAGTTGAATGCCTGTTCATCAGTAAGCTGAATAGAAAAGCTTACCATACTTCCTATATTTCCAACCTCATATTCTGCTGCACTGTCACCATCGGTTCCGTCAGGCTCGTCCGATGCTATTTCAACCACGGCATCTTCCCCATCCAAATCCCATGCTGTAAGCGGTGCACCATAAAATGTCTCAGTAAAATTTCTGACAAATTGCATATAGGTTTCACTAAATCCGGTTAAACTATATTCATCTACCCACTCTTCTGCATATAATTTATTGTTGTATGGAAAATAAACCGCAACACCATGCGCATTATCTACATTTGCCCTGGCATAAACCACCATTTCATTGAGTGAATTTTGTAAAGCACTCGCTTCAGCAAAATGTGCATCCGACATATTTTCAGCGAGATTATAAAGGTCTACCGTATCATAGCAAAGTTCCTCATCAACTATTCCAAATGCCTTAGTATTACCACGTTGTCTTGCTATATTGGAATATTCGCCATTGATTAAGTCATTTTCCGTAACCGATATGAGCGAGTTAAAATCAGTCATTACATCCTCAGTCTTTGATAAATCCAGACATGATAAGGTATATTCCGGCTTATACCAGATATATGAATCATAATAATCTGCGTAGGTATCTATTATTTCCCTACCTGCGGCGAGTCCGGAAAAATCTGTACCATCAGATATCTTATTTAAAAACGCATAATCCCAGCCATCACCCGGTATGACTTCCTCGGACGCGATAAGATAATTCGAATACGGTTCAAATAATTCTGCTATTTCTATCATACCCATCAAACAGGCATCAAAACCTACCCACTCGAACTTTTTACCATCAGAAAACATATGAGAAGTCGAAAATGCCTCATCCATTTCACTCACTGAGAGTGTATCATAATCGTACCTTTCATCACCGCCGTAACCAAGCACAGCTCCCCCGCCATGATTCCAAAGCACAAGACTGTAATAATTCGCCTCATAATTATCATAGGCAAAATCAAGGAACTCAGTAAGAGTTGCCGAATCAGCCATATTATCTCCCTGCATTACATTTAGCTTGGTAATCTTATCTGTTCCCGAGTTAACCTCATATACAGCAACTTCATCAGCGGAAATATCATCATTCCACCAGTAATTTGATCCGCCTGTGCAGATTAAAATTTTTATATTTTCATTGTCAAATTTACTATTCTGCATTTCCTCTATATCAAGACTTGCAAGTCCTGCTTCGGATTCAAGATTTGAACCCACCATATAAACAAGCATAAGTTCACTTGCCTCACCGGTAGCCACCATTAAATTATTAAAATTATATTCATACTCCTCACGCAGTCTAATTCTGTCGGAATAATTATTTGCAAATTTACGCTTTGTATCCTTCGTATCTCCATAATTTAATTTACCGCATCCAAACAACGATAAACTAAGCATTATCACTGTGCATATAGCTCCAATTCTTTTTTTCATGAGTTCTCCTTTCTCCCAATATGTGACATGGCCGGATCCTTGTCACATTGTTTTATCCGATTAATCCTTGCACCAAAATAATAATTATAAGCAACGGTAATATAAATCTAAAATAATTTTTTAATTTAGGTGATATTCTTATGCCCTTGCCGGTATTTGCCTCTTCAATGTATTTGTCAAAACCCCAACCCCATTTTGTTACACAGAACAACAGAAATACCAATGACCCTATCGGGAGAAGCAGGTTACTGACTATAAAATCTTCACTGTCGAGTATATCTCTGTTTCCTATGATACGGATAGAACTCCACCTGTTATATCCTAACACGCACGGCATACTTGCAACGAGAATGAGCACAAGATTAATAATTGCTGCTTTTTTTCTAGACCAGTCAAAATTATCCATGCATGCAGCAATAAGGTTTTCAAATACCGCTATGACCGTTGAGAAGCTGGCGAAAGTCATAAACAGAAAGAATAACGCTCCCCATATTCTACCGCCCTTCATATGAATAAATACCTGTGGTAAGGTCTGAAATATAAGTGAAGGACCGGCCGTAGTTTCCACATTATACGAGAAGCATGCCGGAAAGATTATGAGTCCGGACATAAGTGCTACAAATGTATCAAGTGAACATATCCTTATAGCCTCTCCGCCAAGTGAATAATCACTTGACATGTAGCTGCCAAATATCTCCATCGCACCTACGCCAAGGGAAAGTGTGAAAAAGCTCTGATTCATAGCTGCTACGATAACATTTCCGACACCGGTATCTTTCATCCTTTTAACACTCGGCAAAAGATAAAAGCTTATTCCTTCTGCAGCACCCTTTAAAGTAAAGCTGTGAACTGCAAGTACAATTATAAGTCCTAAAAGACATGTCATCATTACTTTAGAAATCTTTTCAAGTCCATTTTGCATTCCTACTGCACAGACTAAAATTCCAAGCACGACAATAATCGCCATATATAAAGCCATCTCATACGGATTGGAAAGCATATCTCCAAATATACCGCCTACATTTTCTGATGTCACATCATCAAATTTTCCCACCGTAAATTTTACAAAATAATCCAGCATCCATCCTGAAACAGTTGTGTAATACATCATGAGCATAAAGCATCCAAGTATGCAAAACCAACCATGTATGTGCCACTTACTCCCATTTTTTTCAAGCGCCTCATATCCTTTTACAACACTCTTTTTACTTGCCCTTCCTACTGCAAGCTCCATAGTAAGCACCGGTGCACCCATTATCACCAAAAACAGAAGATAAAGCAATACAAACAACCCTCCACCGTTTTGTCCCGCAACATAAGGAAATTTCCACACATTTCCTATACCAATGGCGCAGCCTGCACTTACAAGCAAAAATCCAAGTCTTGATTTAAAACTTTCTCTTTTCATAATTAAAATCTGTCATCCCCTTATATCTCTTAAAACTCATATAAAATTATATAGGATTTTACTCAATATGTGAATAGCTAATTTTAATTGATTTAATGGATAAAATATATATAATTATATAAGAACATGAATTATAAAATTAACAATTTTTGATTTAATTAATTATATTATCCTGTTTATTATAATAATTTTTATATTACTATACATAATCCAAAAACAAGGAGATAAAAGATGTCTAATATACTTGTTATCCTAACAGGCGGTACAATAGGTTCATCCGAAGAAAACAATTATATATCCGTTGCTTCCGACTCAAAAAAATATAAGATTATTGAATTATTCAAAGAAAAGAATCCGGGTTTATCAAAAGATATAATTTTTGAAACCTGTGAACCGTATACCATACTAAGTGAGAATCTTAGCGGAAAATACATCAACAACCTTATTAACTGTGTAAAAGAAAACATAATCAGAAGCTATGACGGCATTATCATAACCCACGGAACAGATACGCTCCAATACACTGCCGCTGCTTTGGGTATTATTTTTAAGACAGTAAAAATCCCAGTAATACTCGTATCAAGCAATTATATTTTAGAGGATGAACGTGCGAACGGTCTTGATAATTTTTCACTTGCAGTAAAATATATCAAGGACAAATGTGCATCCGGTATCTATGTTTCCTATGATGGAAAGATGACAGGCGGACTTACACTGCTTCCGCATATGGCATATTCTGACAAACTCTACCGGATTGATAATCCGGATACAGATTTTGACTTCATTGATATCGACAGAACTAAAAACACTCTGTCAGATATTTCACCCGTACTATATCTGAAGGCCGTGCCGGGGCAGTATTATCCTGATTTGGAGATCACACATCCCAAAGCAATTCTTTTTGAAACCTACCACTCCGGGACACTTTGTACCGACAGTGAAGCTTTTCAAAATTTTTGCAAAAGTGCTGATTCATTAAATATTCCGGTTTATGTTGTCGGGGTAGAAGAAAGGATCCAATACGAAAGCACCTCTGCCTACGAAGAGCTTCATCTTAAAGTACTTGGCAAAATCTCCCCTATCGCAGCCTATATGATGCTCTGGATTAAATATAGTTAAAAAGGAGCGTAAATTTACGCTCCTTTTGCTTCGCATTTATTACATTTCTTTTGTCTAAGCTGCTTCTTAAACTCGCCGCTTTTTATGTCATTAATTCTTTGTTGAATAAGTCCCTGTACCATGTCACTTATTTCTTTTTTCTTCATATGACCGTATTCTTCATAGTAAATCGGTTCCAGGAAATGTACCTGGGTGGTAACAGGTCTTATAGTATTGATATCCATTGATTTCCATGAATCATATAATACTACCGGAATAATCGGTGCCTTAGATTTTAATGAGCATGAAAAACATCCATGCTTAAATTCCTGAAGTGTATTTCTGTTATTGGTGTAACCACCTTCAGGGAAGATAAGATATCTTCTTCCGTTTGCAACCTCATCCGCAATCTCATTTAACACCTTTATCTGCTGTCTCGGATTGTCAAATTCAATCGTCTGCGCACGAAGCAGTCCGCATATCTGTCTTGCTAAAAGTCTGTCTGCTGATTTTGCCTCCCACAATACTGCGCAGGTCGGTTTATGCTTGATAAGTATACCCAACGCATCGTATTTGCCCTGATGATTTGAGTACATTATATAGCCTCCCTCTTTAGGAAGGTTCTCTACTCCATAGCACTTCGTCCTTGTCATAGCCTTAAGCTTCATATGGCGCATTATTTTAATGGCGCGTCTGTAGCACACTTCCTCCGAATATTTTTCCGGATGCCTGATCATATAATTTGATTTCGGTATACTTCCGAAGCCATATATCAAGCTTGTCGCTACCACAAACTTAAATTTCATCTGTTTCATAATATCACCATCTGTCCTGTTCTAAAACTTCATAACATTTTCTTTCTTTTCAATGCCCACAATACAATAATACATATAAGAACAATAATTCCGCAAATTATATAAAAGCCATACGGTGTCTGTGAAAGCGGCATCCACCTGCCCGCAACGTTCATGCCGTATATACCGGAAATTATCGTCGGTATAGCCATTACAATCGTTATGGCTGCCAGATATTTCATAATGTTATTGAGTCGGTTATCAATAACTGTCGACATAAGTTCTCTGGTACCTTTTATGATATCACGATAAATCTGAGTCATCTCTATCGCCTGCAGATTTTCGACAATTACATCATCCAAAAGTTCCTGATCCTCCGGGAACTTTTTAATACCGCTGTATCTGGTAAGTCTGTCCACAATCATACGATTTGCACGAAGCGACGTGTCGAAATACACAAGGTTTGACTCAAGCTCGTGAAGGATTATGATATCAGAGTCTTCAGTTGCACCACCCATTTTTTCTTCCATTTCAAGACGTTTCCTGTCAATTATCCTAAGATAGGACTGATAGAGCATGCTGGTGCGATAAAGAATCTGATAAGTAAATCTCACCTTTTTCTTGGTTGTAAAATCCTTAAGCTTGTTTATGATAAAATGCTTTAAGACCGGTGTCTCCACAGAGCATATGGTAATAATCGAATCATCCGTCCATATAATTCCAAGAGGTATGGTTGTATACGCCTCTTGATTGTGACGTATCTCAACCGTCGGTATATCAAATATTATAAGAACATAATTATCATTGATATCGACACGAGAAGATTCCTCTTCATCAAGAGCTGCCCTGATATCCGGTAAATCTATACCATAGCGTTCAGAAATTTCGATACTTTCTTCCTGTGTGGGGGCTGTAAGATTAATCCACATTCCATTTTCATAATCTTCAATTTCTCTAAATACACCATCATCAGTTATATACCTGCTAATCATGGCCGTTACCCCCGTCTTATTTTAATAAATTTAGTTATTCTGACACTCCGTATCAGTCTGATAACCCTAAATTATATGATAACATAAGTTTTATTTAATTGTACACACTTTTTTCATGGTATTTTATATTATTTTATACCAACAACCTTATAATCCTGGTCTTCTACAGCCTTCTTTAAAACATCATCTGCCACTTCCTTTGAAAATGTAACGACTGCCTCATTTTTCTCGTGGCTCGGAACTGCCTCTGTTACCCCATCAATTGCTTCAAGAGCCTTCTTAACTCTTGCCTCACAATGTGCACACATCATTCCTTCAATAGACATTATTTTCTGCATTTTTTTGTCCTCCATACCTAATTCTTCTGATTTATATTTTATCTTCTTAAGATTAAGTCTCAATGCATTCGTTACCACGCATACGCTTGACATACTCATGGCCGCAGCTCCAAACATCGGATTAAGAAGCCATCCAAATATAGGATACCACACACCCGCAGCAAGTGGAATACCAATTACATTATAAATAAATGCCCAAAAAAGATTTTCATGTATATTCTTTATGGTTGCCTTGCTGAGTCTTACCGCCGCTGCGACGTCACTTAATTCATTTTTCATCAAAACCACATCTGCCGAGTCAATTGCTATATCTGTTCCGGAACCGATTGCGATGCCCACATCCGCCTGTGTAAGTGCAGGTGCATCATTTATACCGTCGCCGACCATAATAACCTTCTTACCCTGATTGATATAGTCAGTGACAACCATAGCCTTGCTCTCCGGCATAACCTCTGCAATGATTTCATCAACTCCTGCCTTTTTGCCAATTGCATCAGCCGTCTTCTTGTTATCTCCGGTAACCATAACGACAGTTTTTCCCATAGCCTTAAGCTCACTTATTGCTAATACGCTATCGTCCTTTAATACATCTGCAACTGCAATAATTCCAAGCAGCATATCCTCCTCACAAAAGAGCATAGGAGTTTTTCCTTCACCTGACAGCTCATCTATTTTTTTAATAACAACATCGCTTAGCTTTATCTTGTCGGATATATATCTGCGGTTTCCGGCATATATATTTTTCCCTGCAGTTTTTCCGCTCAATCCGTTGCCTGCGTGGTTTTCAAATTCTTCGATTTCTATATCACTAAATTTCGCTGCTTCCGAATTCAATTTTGAACTATTTTTTGAAGTTTCTTTCGATCCTGACTTTTCATCACCTTTAGAAGCAACTAAATCCTCGCAATAAGAAACCACTGCTTTAGCAAGCGGATGCTCACTTTTTTTCTCAAGCGCATAAGCAACTTCTATAAGATGCTTTTTGTCATCAGATATATTACCACTATTATCACTGTTTATACTATCCGCTGTCTCAGTCTTTCTTTCTATATCCTTTAATGAAACCACATCCGTAACAACCGGCGTACCCTTGGTTATGGTTCCCGTCTTATCAAGGAGTATCACTTCTGCCTTGCCGGCATTTTCAAGTGCTGTTGCATTTTTAAACAATATACCATTTTTTGCACCGAGTCCGCTTCCGACCATAATCGCAACCGGAGTCGCAAGTCCAAGCGCACAAGGACAGCTTATAACCAAAACAGATACTGCTCTGGCAAGAGAAAATCCGACGTCATAGCCTGCTACGGTCCAAACTATATAAGTAACTATGGCGATGCCGATTACAATCGGTACAAAAACCCCCGAAACCTTATCTGCTATTTTGGCAATCGGAGCTTTGGTCGCTGCAGCATCACTAACCATCTTAATTATCTGTGAAAGAGTTGTATCCTCACCGACCTTTGTCGCCTCACAGGTTACAAATCCGGAGAGATTGATTGTTGCGGTCTTAACCTCATTTCCGACCTCCTTATCAACCGGTATACTCTCACCGGTCAAAGCACTTTCATCTATGCTCGTACTGCCCGATACGATTCTTCCGTCAACAGGAATTCTCTCACCCGGTCTTACGACAAATGTATCGCCTACCCTTACTTCATTTGCCGGAACCGTTACCTCTTTGCCATCCCTTACAACCGTTGCCGTATCCGGTGCAAGCTTCATAAGCCCCTTTAAAGCATCCGTTGTTCTTCCCTTTGAGTAGGCCTCAAGCATCTTGCCAAGCGTAATAAGCACAAGTATCATAGCAGCCGACTCAAAATAAAACTCATCCATATAGTGCTCAACCGCTGACATATCTCCATGCACACCTGCATCTGTCATGGCAAAAAGCGCGCACACACTGTATATAAACGAAGCTCCCGAACCAAGTGCAACAAGACTGTCCATATTTGGCGCAAGATGTCTGAAGCCCTTGAATCCGCTTATGAAAAACTTCTGATTGATAACCATTATAATAACTGCAAGCAAAAGCTGTAAAAGTCCCATCGCCACATGGTTTCCGTCAAAAAATGCCGGAAGCGGAAATCCAAGCATCATATGCCCCATGGAAAAATAAAGAAGCACAAGCAAAAATCCAAGAGATATGAAAAACCTCTTTCTTATATTTTTAAACTCTATGTTTTCTCCGGATTTATCACTTGAATTTCCAGAGCTTTTTGTAGTTTTATTTTTATCATCACCGGCATCTTTTAAGCTTGCACCGTATCCCGCATCCTCTACTGCTCTTATAACAGTATCAGCGCTTACATCGCCCTCAACGGTCATGGAATTGGTTAAAAGATTAACGGCAACCGTGTCAACGCCCTCTACCTTGGAAACAGCCTTTTCAACTCTGGCACTACACGCCGCGCAACTCATACCGGTCACATCATAACGCTGCATTATATCATCTCCTAATAGTTTTATCTTGTAATGATTCTTATTTTTTAATCTTGATTTATAATATTATTTGAATTATTTCTTAATAATATAAAATGTTAGCACAATCTAACTTCTTATGCAAATCAAAATTTGTTACCGGTTCAGGGATAATCAAAGCAATTAAAGATGGTAAACTGGTAACAAATGATATAAAAAATCAAAATTTGTTACCAGTTTAGGGTAAATCAAGGCAATAAAGCAAGGTAAACTGGTAACAAATACTGCAAATAATCAAGTTTTGTTACCCATTCAGGGATAATCAGAGCAATTAAAAATGGCAAACTGGTAACAAATACCACAAATAATCAAGTTTTGTTACCAGTTCAGGGATAATCAGCGCAATTAAAAATGGCAAACTGGTAACAAATGCCACAAATAATCAAGTTTTGTTACCAGTTCAGAGATAATCAGAGCAATTAAAGATGGCAAACTGGTAACAAATGCCACAAATAATCAAGTTTTGTTACCAATTCAGTGATTTCCGTCCTTATCTGTCTCGCTTACCGTAAGTACGTTACCACAGCCATCATAGGTATAGTTTATTGTTCCAAGCTCATCTGTTGCACTTGTTATACGTCCGAGCTTGTCGTACTCATATGTTGTTTCCTGTCTCTTTCCATAGCTGGTCTTGACAGAGAGTCTCCCACTTATGGTTATACAAGCATCTGCCTCTTGCCTATCATAATTATTGCTCGCCGATACCCCTATTGAAAAATTGAGTATCAGAAGCAGACTGACGACCATCATCAGCAGACACTTCATTATTCTTTTATTCTTGATGACAGTCACCCCCAGTCTCTGTAATACTTTCAGTTTCTGTCATTCTATCACAACAAATTAGATACTGCCATACTTCCAAGCCAAATACTTTAAAAAGTTTAACTAATCTCTTATTCCTAAGATGCTACTTTGGTTACATCACAGGAATCTGATACCTTATCTTCCTTACTTTCAAGAGCTTCTGGCATCACATAAGCTGTCTTATTCTTAAGCATGGCATATATAACCTTAACCAGCTTCCTTGAAATACATATCAAAGCCTGCTTCGGATTCTTACCTTCCAACAGCTTCTGCTCATAATAGTTTCTGAAATATGGATTTCTCGGCTTACCACTTGGCGATATCTGAATCTGCTGCACCGCCAGATAATAAATGGTAGCTTGAAGTCTGCGGTTACCTTGCTTAGTGGCATAATCCTTATTCTTACCTGCTGAGCCATACGGCATAGGTGCGATACCTGCATACTGAGCTAACTTCTCTGAACTCTTAAACCTTCTTATATCGCCAATCTCAGCTATAAGTTTCATGGACATGATTATCTTCATACCTGGCATTGTTGCAAGTGTAAGTCCAA
Source organism: Lachnospiraceae bacterium (assembly GCA_017464045.1). The sequence goes on along the minus strand of JAFUEG010000018.1, from coordinate 5,801 downwards.
GTTCCTTATACAATCTCTCAAGCTCTGAATCAATCTCTGCAAGCATTTTATCTGAATGCTGTATATCAGAAATGATACCCCTAGTTACGATGTCTCTGGAATCCTGATACTTGCAAAGCTTTGATGTATCTGCTGATACAATATCATTGATATTCTGACATACCTTTGTGGAGCACTTGTTATGACTGACAGGTAGCAGTTCTTCTCTGATATCATCTGCCGATACTCCAATCAGATACTTCCGAGATGGATACGTCTCGAAGAAATGAAGTGCTGTCGGTCTAGATATATCTTGAAAGAACTCCTTGTAATAAGGATAAGCTCTATGCAACTGTTCATGCAACTGATTAACCAGTCGCACTCTCTGGTTCATTATCGTATCTCTGCGATGCACCAACTGTTGAATACTCCAGTATTCATCCAAAGGACAGACATCTGGTAGTTTCTCAAATTCATGGATTCCTGCCATAGCAATGGCTCTCGCATCATCTTCATCCGACTTGCGATACATAGCACGATGCTTTGCTTGTCGATTAGACAATGCAGGATTGACATCTTTAACTATACAACCCTTATCTATCAACCATACAGCCAACGCTCGACCATAACCATAAGCATTCTCAAGACAGTAAAAGGCTTCAACCTCTACCCCTTGTGACAGCTTCATCTTTTGAATGCACTTCTTTACCTTGCGTTCCAGTTTTGAAAAATCCGATGGAACATTATCAAATGTTATAGTTCCCAACTCTTTACCACAGCTATCTATTATCATAGCTGTATGAGTCAGCTTGTGCAGGTCAATACCTACAAATACATAATTTTGTAATCTCATAAAAAGAAAAACCTCCTTAATCAAAACATCGAAAGCCTCAACTGTTAAATCGTGTTTAGGAATTACGCATAACAACCTAATCCGACAAGGGTGGAATATTCGTACATTTCTGGTCGGTCTCAAGGTGTCTGCTACAGAACAGCACCGCCGACTTTGCAGGAGAAAACACCCCACACATGAATGCAGGCAACTATCAAAGACTTACGAACCGCTTTGGAAGTTATCGTGTATGTTAACTCTGGTTCAGATGCTATTCAAGTCATTTTTCAAATTTATCCAGAGTTAATACAAAAATCATTTTCAGCATCCATTATACCAAACGCACTTTTTCACACATACCTCACAGAAGCCTTATTTCATGCACTTTCTGAGCGATTCAAAAGTCCAAATTTCACGATTAAGCACAAGGATGGAACAATTCGACAGGTTAATAGAAAACAGAGCAGATACAAGGGCGTGTCAAGCATTTTTTTCAAAATATTTGCAGGATGCAGACCACATCACATAAACAGCCTACCCCAGAGCAGAGAAAAAGCCGTAGTTACATGTAATTCAACAAGTAGCCTACAGCCTTTTCACTCTATCTTATATTTTCAGTTCGATATTACCTAATCGATTATCATGCCCTTATAAAATTGACAGCAAGCCTTCCACCTCTATCACTGATATTTACCCCAGACACACACTCTTCAAAATAACCTCTTCCATCTCCTTAGTTCCGATACCGATATATTTCTGCGTGGTATCAAGACTGGAATGCTGCAGGAGATTTCTGACAAGCTCTATATTATAATTACTGTTGATGTAAGCATTCGTTGCAAATGCCTTACGAAAAGAATGTGTGCCGATACCATCAAGTCCCAGATACTCACAGGTTATCTTAAGAAGCTTTGATACCACTCGCTCCGATATAGGAAATAGCTTCTGTGTCGGCAGTATATTATGATCATTGGCATATTCTTGGATAAAGAGATACACATCTATCGGTATGGTATATCCTCTATGCTTGCCAGTCTTCTGCTCTGTGATATCAAAGCAGTATCGCTTACCATCTTTCACAAGATTGCACATACGAAGCTCTAATACATCACCGATGCGGATACCGAGATTATATTCTATAGTTAAAACTGTAGCTATCCTCTCGTTAGGGTGTCTGACTACTCCGTCATTATCTGTAAAGCCTGTCCTTATCGTACTTACAATCAGCTTGAATGTATCTTCATCAATGCACCTTGAACGCTTATTCATTATTCTCACCAATCCTTTCAATCTCGCATATAAATCTCAATAGATATATCTGTCGGAATCATGACCGGAACTTGAGCATACAAAAATGTATGTCTTGCGGAAGTTCCTATAGCAAGGATTTCAAGTTCCTATATTTCATTATCAGAATCAGAAAAGCCAGTATATAAAGGATAGTTCCTATAATAACCATTATAAGCTCTCTGATATCGGAACACTTGAAAACACATATATCATGACTACCCCGACAATGAGATTAAAACAAAATCAGCTATACTCAAAACATCTGAAGATTGGGTTGAGTTCCTTAAAACAGCAGGGAATTATTGCAACGAATTTTAACTGCGAATAACATTTAGTGCATCATAAGAGATATATTTTATTTTTCTAAACAGCCAAATAAAAACAAGCATAATTCAAAAAAAATATATATTGATGAAAGTTTTATGTTGCAATGCATCACAATACAAATCATAAAATGCATCATCTGATAACCCATGCATCAGAAAACAAATCATAAATCCGAACTTTATCTGCGGTTAAAGTTCCGAAAATACCATCAAATTCTTTACAACCTGTGCAGGCACTTAAAACAACCCAAGTATGCGAATATGAATATTAGCTTAATACAAATGAAAGATAAGATTAAAACAACGATGGCTCTACTTGAAACAGTATCAGCTTTTATCAATTCAAAAACTGTTCTTCTAAAAACAAATTTATGAGATATAATAACAGCCACAGATGATATGAAAACAGATATTCACTGTCTTATAGGTGCAAGTAAATGCGACTATTCTACCCCTCTGTAATCTTCCGAAATTTCAAAATTTCTTACCGCTTCATCTTACCAAAAATACTATTGATGCAGATAGCGGATATCATATAGCAGGAAGCATTTCGGACAATATAACTTTGAAAAATCTTCGTATTAATTTCAAAATATCATTTTTTCAATACTGTACTATCCTATGACCTTTTTAGCTCCGAATCCTCTTAATATCTCAGGAACATCCGCATCCATTGGTCTTATATTCGAATCATCTGGTACAGTTCCATTTAATCCACGCTTGCAGATTTCCTTGATTTTCCACAATGGATCTATCGGCTTAACTGGCTTATCTGGCACTACCGCCTTATTAGTCTTTCTCCAATATCTGCCAGAACCAGTACCTTTCTTTTGATAATACCGCTTGTCAACAATGTTGCCCTTATCCTTATCGCCTATGACTAAAGACTGTCTGAACAACATGTAATAGTTCTTCAGTTTATTCTTGATGTCCTTGTTCGCAACACGCTCTACAGTTGGTCTCTTCATTCCTCTACTACAGGAATATAATGGCATACCTGTAGGATAATACTTGAGCCTCTCACCTTTTATAAATTTCTTGTTTACACCACCTACATTCTTTGTAACTATATTTGCGTTAGATACCCCAGCTTTTGTCTTTTCAAGCTGTTCTCTCTCATAGTCCGAAAGTATATCAATGCTTATTTCAGCAGAATCATCACTATTATCATCTACATATTCAACATCCGAAAGATATGCTCTGAAATAAAGTGCAAGCGTATCAGCATCATAAACCTTATGTGTATCTGTCATACCATAGCCCCATAAATCAGCGATTTCTTGATTACTGATAAAAGGCGCTTTGGAATAAAATATGAGAAGCAAGTGCATATGCCAAGCATTACCATGGTTCTCACCTTGTGGCTCAGCTACTGCAATAAACTTAAAATCAGACTTTGACTCTGGTAGCTTCTGTTTCTTCAGATAATTTCGTAGCTTACGCAGAAAGGCTTTGTTGTCTTTGAACACTCTTTTGCAGTCGGTCATTTCTTCTTGATAAGTAAGCGTTATCCACTTACAGTTTGCAGGATTGCTGGCATTACAACGAATCAAATCCATTAAAGAATTGATACTCTTCCGAACACTTTTTGGTGACTGAAAACGATTCTCTGAATGTCGGCGTTTCTTTACCTCACCTGTCGATAAATCCACGAACTCATCTTTTGAAAGATTTTTAATCGGACACTTTCTGTTTTTACCAGCAGTAAAGGTTACCTGTGCTGTGTTACCTGCCAACTTAAGCGATACTTCGGCATTCTGAGCGATATAAAGCTGATTTGAATTGATAGATTTAATTTTAGTCATAGAAAAACACTCCCAACAAAAATTAATTTGTCAAGAGTGCTCTCATATCAGCTTAATGGAACTAAACTGAGGAATTGATGTTCAGTTTTACTTAAGTATTCCCAACTGGGGCTAAAAACGCTATTTCTTGCTCGTTACTACCCTAACTCGCTACCCTCACCCTCATCGAGTTTTGTCGGCACAGCCGAGAGTCGATTCGGGTTCGGGATGGTGGTTAGATTTAGTTTAGTTGGCCTAGAGAGGGGAGAGGTTGGTGGTGCTAAAGTATTGATATATCATTAAATATATTTCAGAGCTAAATCTGAACTTAGATTTATTCCATTTTCATTACATATCTCATACCAATTGTAAACATCAGCAAAATGAATTTTATCCCATTTTTCATACAATTCATTAATTGAATTGGCAATTTTTATACCAAAAACACCTACATCTTCCCAATAGTTGTAAATCTTACTTTCAGAATAGTCGTATATCTCATGATCATAAAACCTAATACTTCCATCTCTTTTATCAAAACAAAATGCATCCCCAGTAGCAAAATTAAATAGAGGATACCAATTTATTATCGATTGATATACCTTTAAATCATCAAGTTCTATATTATATATATCTTCCATAATTCCCACAATTTCTGCATGTTCTTTCTCTAAATCTATATACGGGACAAAATTAATTTCCCCCAAATACTTCCCCTCATCGAACCATACTAAATTGAATTTTTTATAATGTTCATAAATATATTTTACATTCTCATTAACACCTATTCCTAGAATGTTATCTATTTTGATATTATACATTTCCTGATTACAACAACTTAGTTCATATCTTTTTTCCAAATATGATTTCAACATTTCAAAATAATTGTATTGCAATTTATTTTCCTCCTTTATGAAATGGATGTATTTCATAACCACTCAATCCAAAATCATCCATCATTTTCCCTGCGAATTGAAAAATATCTTTAGCTGTAGCATCTGGATGATTATCTATCCATTCCATCCAAAGTGGGTTCCAGTCTCCTTTTCCATGAATTGAATTCATATGCATGCCTTCTTTTCCTGAAGAAACAGTAATTGTATACTGGTCCACATCTATTCCTCTTTCTGCAATAAAATCTGCATACGGCTTACTCTTCCCTCTAAATTTAGGAATAATGTGATGGTCAGCGGTTTTACCTGATATATATTTTGATGTTTCTATTAACGGTATATTTGATTTACTTCCACCCTCGCCTGCATTAACAAAATCCGAATCCTTAACTCCATTATTATTGAATTTTTTTCTAACCTCTGGGTCTTTAAAATCTATATAATCCCCTTCATATACAGGCTCTGTGTTAAAGACTTTTAATTCACCATATGCACTTATGGCATTAATTATTGTGTATAATGCTATCTCGCCCTTTGACATCTCGTCATAATGGCTGTATTCATATAAGTCCTGAATTATAGGATTATCATGGTTTTCAACCATATCATCCGGAAGGAATAATGCCGTAACTCCCGCTGTTGCTTCTATCGCAAAACCTACACCTGTTCCACCCGGTATCGCATATATTGCACTAAC
>JAFUEG010000017.1 GCA_017464045.1 Lachnospiraceae bacterium | reverse complement strand
GTCCTTTTACAAGCAGTCTCCATCAACGCATTTTCCTTATACAATTAGCTGTATTATATGATAAGTTTCGTCAAAAGTAAAGAGTTTTAAACAGTTTTTAAAAGTTTAAACTGTTTTTTTCTCTTTTATCAATAATCCAGTCTCATTTGAATTATTTCAGCAAATCGCGGAAGCTTAAGAGATAAATAGCCATAATGAGATACATCAACTAAACCTTTGTATTTTAATCTTTCACGATATACGGACATATTACTTGAATTAATATCTATGGCATTTCTAATATCAGCAATCTTCATTTCACCATTTTTTATTATCAATTCAATAATTTCTTTTTCTTTTGCTGACAGCTCAAACCATATTTTTTCATATACATAATTTTCAAGATAATCATCATATTGTGGAATAATACTGTTCAAATCAGCGTCCTTTGAATTCGACCCGTATTTTTTCCAAAACAGATATCCGAGCACCTGATAAGCAAATGCATATCCTTTTGTAAGCTTGCCCATTGTCTGTGCAGTTTCCGTATCAAGATTAAAAATATTTTTATAGCTCCTTGCTATAGAGTTCACACTCAACGGTTCAAGCATAATCTTCGGTGCACGATACAAAAATGTTAAAGTCTTTTCATTTTGCAAATTATAAATATTATTATAAAGGCCTGTCATCAAAAGATAAACCGGCAGTTTTTGTCTTAAAAGCATCTGAAATGTTCCGGCAAATATTTTAACATAATCATTATTTATAATTTCATCTATTGATATTAAAAGACGTTTGCCTTTTTTTGCAATCTCTCCAACCATACATTCTAATGCAGTACCTATATCGTATATTGGATTTCCGTTTTCGATATGGACGCCTAATCCAAATGCCGAAAAATCGAAATTTGCTGCAACAAAGTTCTTCCTCAATTCTTTAATACTATATAGCTTTGAAGCAATAGACTGCAATATATCTGCAACAACCCAAACAAATTTAAAAATATAATTTATACTTCCATTATTTGTTTATATGTTTACTTATCCCATTAATCATATATACCGGCATCATACAGACAGACCTTATAAATCCATAACCTGAATATCTGTAAGTTTTAAAGGTCATAACCGCTGCCTTAATCTTATTATGCGACTTACTGCCCTTTATATCACGATACTTAAGAAGCGGCTCATTTATGTTACATACTTTTGCGCCGTCCTTAACGGCCGTAAGCCACACATAATAGTCTTCGTGGGCATCCTTATCATGCTTCATCGGATACTTCTTCATAAGTTCCTTTTTAGCAAGGACAGCAGAACAGTTTATATGGTTTGATCGTTTTAAGTCCTTGAGAGTTATTTCTTCTTTTTCAAAACCGATTATCTGTCCGAGACTATCACCGTTTTCGTCTATCATCTCTCTTGAAGCGGTACATATATCAGCACCCTTTTCTTCTAAAAAATCAAGCTGTCTTTTAAGCTTATCGCTTGTCCACATATCATCTGCATCAAGATAAGCAACATACTCACCTCTTGCTATATCCACACCAAGATTGCGGGTTTTTGCGACTCCAAGATTCTCGGAATTCTTTCTGACTATAATTCTGGTTTTATCCTTTAAAACATTATGATTATTTTTTACATAATCAAGTACTGTTTCAAGTGACTTATCCGTGGAGCAGTCATCTATAACAATTATCTCCTTATCAACCTCCTGAACCAAAGCAGAGCGAAGAGCATCCAATATGTAATTTTCAGCATTATACAAAGGAATAATAATTGAAATCATTTCTTATACCTTTCAAGCTCATCTCCAAACACAAGCTTCATAATCTTTTCCGTCGCATGACCGTCGCAGGCACTCATAAATTTATCCTTAAAATCTATAACCTTCTGCTTGTCAAAGTTCTTATCTATATTCTTGATATAATTTATCATCTCTTCATTAGTTGCATAAATCGGTCCCGGCACAAATTCCTTGTAGTCATAATAAAATCCGCGCCAGTCATAATAATTATCCAAATCATACGCAAAAAACAGCATCGGTCTTTCAAAGAGCGAATATTCAAATACAAGTGATGAATAATCCGATATGCAGATATCAGATATACATATCAGATCATCAATTGACATACTCTCGGTACAGTCTATGGCAAAGTCCTTATACTTATCCTCAATCAAAACCTTTTCCCTTACAAAAGGATGATGCTTAAACACAAGTATATATTCATCCTTAAATGCCTCATAAAACTTAGCTATATTCAGTTCATCCGGCATCTTAGCCTTAGCGACCCTGCCTCTGAAGGTAGGTGCATAAAGGATTATCTTTCTTCCGTTTCTCTTCGGGAAAAGCTTGTCCATTCTTTCTCTTGCAAGTCTTATATTATCCTGATTGTAAAAATAATCCGACCTCGATATACCTATGCCCTTGGCAACGCCTTTTTTTAGATTCATTGCTTCGGTATATGCCCATTCTACCTCAGGCGCACTTACTGTCACGTGAGTATAATTCTTATGATACGGATATTTCTCTAAGGTTTTTCTGTCATCACCGAAGATTAAGTCCGCAGTGCTCAGTCCGAATTTCTTAAATGCACCGCAGCCATGCCATAGCTGTGTTACTATAGTTTCCTTCCTAAGCGGAAGGCAGGCAAACACATTTGAGGCATCATTCATAAATACATACTTTGCCGTTGCCACATCCTTAATCATAGCCTCACAAAGCTTACGGTATTCTTTCCTTTTTACAAAGCCCATCTGAAGAAAATGTGTATGTATGTCAAAGCTGTAGTTATTCTTTAACTCATTATAAATATACTCTGAGCTGTTGGTTATAAACTTCATACGACCTTCAATAAAGATAACTTTCTTATCATCAACCGGATTTTTTGCATACTTTTTATAAAGCCTCGGATATCTGATTTTGAACATATAAAACTTATAAAACTTTATAAAAGGCTTCTTAATCTTTCTCTTTATCCTTCTTGTTTTGTAATAGACAAATCTTACCGCCTTATATGGTGCGGTTTCCTTTACCTTAGGAAAATACTTTGTCTTTTTAAATCTTTCAAGCATATTTTTTCTCCTGTAAAAACAAATCATATCCCCAAATATATATAGATATTATCACTCATACCGACAAAGCGCAATGTTCATTTAACTACAGGCAAAAGTCCGGTAACTATCATCTGATAATTACCGGACTTTATATGTTACAAAATCAATAAATAATTAATACGCATTTACAAAGCCGTATGCAGTTTGATCAAGTTGGTTGCCGTTTTCATCATATATTCTGAAAAGTGTTATGTAGTATCCGTACTGCGGCTTCCAGATAGTCCAGAGCGCATTGCCCTCCGAGGTCTGTCCCTTTACACCGTATATCCAGCAGTCAGGATTGCCGTCTGCAAGCAAGGACAAATCCAATATGAGCATCTCATATGTAAGTGACTGATTAGGATTTTCTGTTGATTCAATACCTATAAGATATCCATCTTCTACAGGAATCTGGCAGATATCCTTAATCTTTGGTTTTACCGTTCTGTAATTAACTCCAAATGAATCCGAAACCATAGTTTCTTCCTCGTTGCCTACAAGCCTTGCCTGTGCAACGATTACATAATCTCCGTCCTTCTCAGGTGTCCAGCTGAGATAGAAATTATCCTTAGTCCAATCACTTACTATAAACCATGAATTAGGATTATCTGACTCACATGCTACCCATCTGTACTCTATAGTATCTGTTTCAATACTCTTTTTTGTAAGAAATGCTGCTATAACAGAAGGATTATCCTGAGAACAATATATGCCTACCTTTGACAATTCACCCTTAGGTGTCGGTTCTTCAGGTGTTTCACCTGTTGCAGGGATAATTGTATCTGCTTCCTTTATCTCTGTTTTTCCATCCTCATCAGAGAAGAATTTTCCACAACCGTCACATGTCCAATATGTAATATTTCCGTCTTTTGTTGCTGTTGGTTCTACAGCCTCATGTTTTGTAAGCTTATGTGATATGGTTACAGTAATGCATTCTGCAGAAATATCCTCATGATTTTCATCGCCTTCTACCATATACCAAACATAGTAGGTTCCGGCGTCGGTAGCTGTGGGGATGGATGTGATATAAGGTTGTTTGGCTTCGGTTGCGGTGCCGAGAGCGTATTGTATTCCTGTATAACCGACAGGAATTTCAATCGGGGCGGTTACCAGCGTCTGATCCGAACCAGTATAGGTCAAACCAGTCTTTGCCGTAGGCTTCTGGTTATCCGTCAGCGTCGGCGCGGCTGCCTTGCCAATGGTCACAGAAATGTCCGTGCCGTTGAAATCCGAATGGTTAGCGTCGCCGACGTACTTCACCTTTACGGTGTAGCTGCCAGTATTCGTGCCCTTGGGAAGATCGGCGCTCCAATTTGTCCCGTCGAGGCTGTATTGCACGGTGTAGCCTGCGGGTACATTTGTCGGCGCGGTTACCAGTTCCAGTTCATTTCCGGTATAGGTCAGCCCGGTCTTTGCCGTTGGCTTCTGATCAGCATTCAAAGATACTGGAGCAGCCTGCTTACTGATCGTAAACGTCCATGTCGCATCGCAAAGAACAGTAGATACCCCGCTGTAGTTTTCACCCTCGGCCACTTCGATGCCCACATAGTAGGTGCCGACATTGGTCGGAGTCACTTCCGTGGTGCACTCTTCGTCGCTGTAATACTTCACCGTCACTGCACCCATGCCGGATGCTCCAACGACAGTCGCAGCCTTTGCGTTGCCGTCATAGGTAAGATTAGACGGCGCTTCATAGGTAAAGCTACCTGTGCTCGGCATTGCCCTGTTGATCGAAAACTGCCAGCTTGCGTCGTGAAGAACAGTAGATACCGCGCTGTAATTATCGCCCTCAGCCACAGTAATGCCAACATAGTAGGTGCCGACGTTGGTCGGAGTCACTTCCGTGGTGCACTCTTTGTCGCTGTAATACTTCACTGTCACCTGACCCATGCCGGTCTGCGTTGATTCAACAGTCGCAGTCTTTGCGTTGCCATCGTAGGTAAGATTAGACGGCGCTTCATAGGTAAAGCTACCTGTGCTTGGCATTGCCCTGTTGATCGTAAACTGCCAGCTTACATCGTGAAGAACCGTAGAAACTGCGTTGTAATTTTCGCTCTCTTCCGCAGTAATGCCCACGTAGTAGGTGCCAACATTGGTCGGACTTCCCACCAGCTCAGCAGTACACTCTGGGTTGCGGTAATACTTCACCGTCACCTGGCCCATGCCGGAAGCTCCCACAACAGTCGCTTCCTTTGCGGTGCCGTCATAAGTGAGGTCAGAGGGTGCGGTGAAGGTAAAGTCAGCAGCGGAGGGCGCTTTCCTTGCGATAGAAAACGCAACGCTTGCGCTCTTTTCGCCCCACGTCATCTGCGCCACATAGTTTCCGGCACTTACGGGAGCATCGGTCAGCGCGTCGCCGCTTATGGTCGTGCTGCCCGCGCCGGTTGCATTGTAGTATGTTATGGTCGTAGGCTTTGCTGCGAGCCTTGTCACGGTCGTTTCGGGATAGCCGCTGACGGTTGCCTCCTTTTTGCTTCCGTCATAATCAAGGCTTGTCGGCGCTGATAAAGTAAGTGTGACTGGATTTGCATTGTACCCCTCCGTGCACTCCTCGTTGCACGTCGCCGTGATGGTTGCGCCGCTTGCTTTGTAGGTGAAGCTATGATCATGTGTTACAGTCAGTGTTCCGCCTTGGTAGGAAATGTTATAGTTACTGCTTACGTCAACACCGGCGGCATTTTTGATGACTGCATTGCTGGGCATGATGTTGCCGGTGGTCGTGATATTTAAAGTGTCACTTGATACCAATGTGACAGAATCTACGCTATGACCATCGGCAAGAGAACCATTGGTCACACTAACCTTGTTGCTGTCGGTTGCAATACTGCCGCCCTGCAATACCGTCTGATCAACAGCGCCAATCGTCACAGGTCTCTTCAAAATACTGGTGACAACTTTTCCCTCCGAATGCATGGTTCGGGAATCCGTGCATTTCATATTGAGTTTATACCATATCGTGTATTCACCCTCATCAATACCTGTGGGAATATTGGCGGAATAGCTCTCGGTTGGTCCGTTTGCATTGCCCAGTGCGTATTCCGCAGAAGCAATCAAACCAGTAAAACCGCTGTCGCTCGTGATAAGCGCCTGAGGCTGTCCATTATAAACAGGGGCCAGTGTCAAGCATTCACCCTGCTTCGTTTCCCATTGATTCGCAAAATAGCCGTTAGTAATCGTATTGTGATTAAGATCACGGTTGCGGAAGAACGAATTGCCCTTTCCCGATTCTCCTATACCAAGATTAAGGCAATTGTCGATCTCAACGGTATAGTTGCCTCTGTCACTGCCCCACTCTGACCAACCTATATATGCGCCGTAACCGCTTGCATTACTTCCGGTAATCTTGCCGTCAAAGATGCATTTCTTAAATAGAATCTTCCCTGTTTCGCCCACGATACTTCCGTTCGCAGCATCCGCCAAGCCAATAAAACCGCCGGATGTAATATCGCCATCCGTACTGCCGATAATTGTCACGTTACTGTGGCAATTTTCAAATGTGGCGTTACCGCTCGATGATCCTACGAAACCGCCTGCAAACTGGTATCCATGATTATCTATTGTTCCTGTTACCGTCAGATTCTTGAAAGTAGCTCCCCATACACAGCGAAAGGGCGCCGAATGATTTGAATTCGCCGTGTACTGAAATGTGATAGTATGCCCATCACCATCAAATGTCCCCTTGAACGGACGAAAATTATCACCTTCATTCTGGATACTATAGCCAGATACAATACCGACCATCTTGTTTACGGTGATGTCTGCTGTCAGTTTAACTGTCATATCTTTGTAGTTTGTCCCGCTGTTAACGGCAGCCGCGAATGAATCCCAGTCAGTGTCATTATTGATCAAAAACGGACTATCTGTCGTTCCCTCACCCAACAATGTATTCTCCGCTGCATACGCCGTCAACCCCATCCCCGGCACAAGTCCAACGACCATCGCCAGCGTGAGCAAAAAGCTCAGTAGCTTCCTTCCTAATTTTCGTTTCATTCTCAAAATTCCTCCTGTGATTATATTTTGTATGACAAAAACCGCCGAACCTGACAGGGTATACTTACCCCGTCAGAATCCGACGGTTATCCATCTCGAATGTAATATGCAGTTTCAAGCGCCCCGCAAGGCCCAAAAAGGGCGCAGTTAGCCCATGCTCTTCTTGGAGTGCTGTCCAAATCTCTGATTTGGGTAACAGCACCCATCCGAGGTTCGCCCAAGAGCG
>JAFUEG010000367.1 GCA_017464045.1 Lachnospiraceae bacterium | reverse complement strand
CCGACAATGACGACTTCCTTGACGACTAAACTCCGGTGTATCGGGACAAGGGTCGGCAGGATATAGAGGGTGTAACTGCCGGAGTAAGGTTCCTTAAGGGTGCTTATCATATATAAGGTCTTCGAAGGACGCGCTCTCACTCGGTTAACGACGCAAGCACACTAACCTCAATATAATTTCAAAAATAGGGATTTGACACTTTTTTGCATGAATGCAAAAGCTTCAAATCCCTATTTTTTCATTACATTTCGCTAAGTGTACGCGTCGTTAAACGGTCCTTCTTAAGACCTATATATGATTTCGCACCCATTTAATTTTTCACCGGCAGTTACACCCATATCCTGCCGACACGCTGCGCGTGGCATTATTGTATGATAAGGCGACATGTGTATGATTGCCTTCTTGTAATATATAATGATATTTAGCTTAAAGCAGATTAAATGGATGTTGTGTCCAAATTAGTCCGTACGTATAAAAAAAAAAAATACAGACCTATAAGAGTCGGTGTCTGATTTAGTCTGTATGAAAAAGAAAAAAGAACGGACCTATAAGAGTCGGTGCCTAATTTAGTCTGTATGAAAAAGAAAAACAAGCAGACTAAAAAGAGTCGGTGTCTGATTTAGTCTGTATGAAAAAGAAAAACAAGCAGACTGAAAAGAGTCGGTGCCTAATTTAGTCTGTATGAAAAAGAAAAACAAGCAGACTAAATTAAGAATTTGCTCAATTTAGTCTGCACAATAATGCAACAAGGAATTGTTACTCGTGACACCACCCGATAAACCGGAGTTTGACAGTGATGTAAAAAATGATATAATGTGAGTATGAGTTTAATGTGAGGCAAGAGGATGCTTAGATGAAAGAAATAAATGTTGAGAAAATTACTGAGGTAGTTAAGGAAATGTGTATTAGTGCGAATTTGTATCTTGCGGAAGATATGGAATGTGCACTTAAAAAAGCTTGTGAGGAAGAAGACGGCAAGCTTGGAAGAAAGATTCTCGGACAGCTTATGGATAATCTTGATATTGCGAAAGAGGATAAAATTCCTATATGTCAGGATACCGGTATGGCTGTTTTTTTTGTTAATGTCGGGCAGGAGGTACATATAGAAGGCGGCAGTCTCACGGATGCCATAAATGAAGGTGTAAGACAGGGATATACAGAAGGATATCTTAGAAAATCCGTTGTGGGTGATCCGCTTTTACGAGTTAATACCAATGATAATACTCCTGCGATTATACATTATGATATTGTTCCGGGAGATAGTCTGGAGATAACAATTGCACCTAAGGGCTTTGGAAGTGAAAATATGAGTAAGGTTTATATGTTAAAGCCTGCCGATGGTGTAGATGGAGTCAAGCAGGCTGTAATATCAGCCGTTAAGGAGGCAGGTCCTAATTCATGTCCGCCGGTTGTTGTTGGTGTAGGCATAGGAGGAGATTTTGAGCTTGCAGCCAAGATGGCTAAAAAGGCACTTACAAGAAAGGCGGATTCACATTCACCGCTTCCACATATAGCTAAGCTTGAAGAGGAATTGCTTGAGGAGATAAACAAAACGGGTATAGGTCCGGGAGGTCTTGGAGGAAAGACCACGGCACTTGCACTTAATATAGAAACGTATGCAACACATATAGCAGGACTTCCTGTTGCTGTAAATATGTGCTGTCATGTAAATCGTCATATGACGAAAATTTTATAAATTAAAGTTTTAATGAAATTGAGAAATTCAATTATGAGTTTCAAAAAATAAAAAAGTTCATTAAATGAAATAACAGGGGGGAGTATTTATGGACAGAAAAAGAGGTTTTTTAAGTAACACAAAGACAAGACTTATTATGAGTATGGCGGCTATATGTATTATACCGCTTGCTATAGCGGTAATCATAAGCTTTATTAGCTCATCAAACAGTGCTAAGGATGATGCGGAAAAGCTTAACCTTAAGCAGGCTGAGTATGTTGAAAACTACTTTAACAGTACGATGAATGCAAATTTAAAGGTTATGCAGCAGGTTGCGATGGCAGCCTCAACGGTAGATTTTGTAAAGGATGCCGAAAACGAGGAAAGATTTGAAAGAATTGTAGCGCAGCTTCAGTTTGTAGACACTCAGTTTGATGATGGTAATTCAACGGTTATTACCGGTCAGGACGGTCAGAACCTTGCACGATCAAAGGGCGATTTTACTAATATTTTTGACAGAGAGTATTTCCAGATTGCCATAAAGGGTTACCCAAATCTTTCAGCTGTTTCAATCAGTAAGACAACGGGAGCAAGAATTATTGTTCCGGCAGTTCCTATATATGATGCTGATGGAACAACCGTTATAGGTGTACTTACACGTAACTATAATATAGGTCATTTGCATGATCTGTTACTTGCAGAGGCAACAGAAGGTCAGACCTTATATATCGTTGATAACGATGGTATGGTTGTTGCTACATCCGCCCAGGAGCTTGGACCTGAAGATTCAATCGATATGAGTGGTGAAAAGATATTTGAAAAAATAAGTGCCGGAGAGGAAAGAGGAACCTTTATTGAAAAAATCGATGGCAAAAAGAAAATTACATCATTTATAAAAGAGCCGATATCAGGTTGGACCATAGTTGTTTCAACCGAATATAACGTTATTATGGCAGCTTCCAATAAAGCAACCAGTATGATGCTTATTATAGGTATAATTCTTGCAATTATAGCAATTATCATTGCGATAATTATCGGAAATGGAATAAACGGTCCTATTAAAGCAATGGATGAGTCTCTTATGCTTCTTGCAAACGGAGAATTTAAGCAGATAAACGGATATCAAAATCGTAAGGATGAATTCGGCGCAATGGTATTAAATACCAATTCGGTTATAAATAAGCTCGACTCAATAGTTGCATCCATAAGAGAGACGGCAAATGTTTTGGATAAGGATTCAACGGATGTTGCCAATAGGGCAAACAGTATTACTTCCACTATGGATGGTATATCTTCAGCAGTTCAGGATATATCTGCAGGTGCATCTCAACAGGCAGATGAGATACAGCAGGCAACAGAAAGTATACATATCATATCCGGAAATATCGAAGGTGTTACTGATGATGCAAACGGACTTGCAAAGACTGCACAGATTATGAATACTAACTCAAGAAGTTCCGAAAAAGATCTTCAGGCACTTGAACAGTCCACCAATCAGATGGCGACTGCAATTCAAAGGATAATGGAGGTTATTGACGGAACAAGCAGAGCGGTTAATAATATTTCCACAAAGATAGCAGATATTGATTCAATTGCTACTCAGACTAACCTCCTTGCACTCAATGCTTCCATTGAGGCTGCGAGAGCCGGAGAGGCAGGTCGAGGATTTGTAGTAGTTGCCGAGGAAATCGGTAAGCTTGCTACTGAATCTGCTAATTCTGCAAATGAGATTAAGGAAGAGATGGATAAGCTTTTAATGCAGACAGAAGAGACTGTTCATGTTGCGGATGATGTAGCTCAGACAAACAAATATCAGTATGACATTATTACCACAACAGTTAATAATATTCAGAGCCTTATAAGTGAGATTCAGAATACTGTCAATGGTGTAGACAGTATCAATAACAATGCTACGGCATGTAACGATTCAAGAGTTGTGGTAGTAGATGCAATGACCAATATATCCGCAATATCGGAGCAAAATGCAGCCAGCACGGAAGAAACTTCAGCTTCTATGGAGGATATAAATAATACGGTAACAATACTTGCCAGAGAGGCCAGTGAATTAAAAGAGCATGCTGACAAGCTTATGGAGGAAATGAAATTCTTTAAATAGTATAAATTTTAAATTCGCATATGAGGGTAAAAATCCTTCATATGCGATTTATTTTTTTGAAATATCTGTTATAATAAGGAAAGAGTTTTTAACAAAAATAGAAATTTAGCAATCGGTGATATGTCAGGTTGAAAATATAAAAGAAGGAAAAAGACTATGGGAAAAATCAAATCACTTTTTGAAGAACAAAAAGCAGATATTAAAGATGTATTTCTAAAATATATTTCAACAATTATAGCAGTGTTTTTGCTTTGTATTGTTGTAATTGCTGAAATAGATTCAAGCTCAAATTCCTGGGATATATACGAGCAGGTGATGGGATTTTTTTTGATATATGCCTGTGGAAGTTTTTTCATAGAGACGCTATTCAATAATAATAAAATCATTATGTATGTTGTCAATGCATTTGTTTCTCTAATACTTACCATCATAGGCTTTAACCTTGACGAGTGGATAAGTGAGGCTGCACTTGAAACCTATGCAAAGTTCTTTTTTCTTTATATAATGCTTATACTTGGAATAAGCATATATGCGATCATAAAAAACAGCGGTCTTTCATTTCAAAGATATGCCAATACGGTTATTCTTAATTTCTTAAAATGGGGACTTATTTTCTTTATATTTAATGCAGGAATCGTTATAATACTCGGTATATTTAACAGTCTTATTTTTGAAATAGATGAATTTGATCTTATAACAAAGTTTGAACTTTTGCTTGCCGGAATTATGTATTTTCCATATGCACTTATATGCGTTCTGGCAAAGAAGGAAGAAAGGTCAAAATTTAATAAGGTGGTTGTAAAATATATTCTTATGCCGATGCTTATCATCGCTATGGCAATTATTTACATTTACATTTTAAAGATGTTATTTACGTTAAGCGTGCCTAAAAATGAGGTGTTTGGAATCTGCGCGGGAGTGTTCTGTCTCGGGTTTGTTATATCTACGATGGCTTATGCTTATATAGATGCGGATGGCGAAAATGCAGATGCAGATTTGAATAGAGCTGAACAGGAAATTGCTGGTTACAAGAATTCGGGTAATACAGATGCAGGTTCCGAATCCGAGGGAATAGGGAATCTCGGAATATATGATAAAATCATAAAGTATTTTAAATATGGTTTTATTCCAATGGTGCTGCTTGAGATATATGCGGTTGGCGTGAGAATCATTGCTTATGGCGTGACTGAAGATAGATATATGGGTGTGGTATTTATAATTGCACAGATTATATATCTCCTTTGGGAGCCGATAGATAAGCTTATATCAGGATTTAGGAAAAAAGATAATGCTGTCGGTTACGGAAAAGGTTATGAAAAGCTGATATTTGTGGCTATATTGATATATATATTTACCATTATCGTTCCATTTACAAGTATTGAATATATATGCTTTGCGTCACAGAAAAAACGTATGGAAAATGCCATCGAAAAAAATGATTATGTGACGGCATACAGTGCATATAGTCAGATTAACTATAATAAATATGGAAAGAAATATATTGATAAAAGCTATAGTAAAGAAGATATAGAAAAGCTTTATGAAAACTATAATGAAGCTAAAGGCTATGGAGAGAACGATTATTATTACTACGAAACATATATAAATCCAAATTATGAGCAGTCGGATATAGAAATTTATGGCTACTCCAGGATGTACACTTTTGACAGCTACATATATGATAAGATTGATTATAAGAGTGAAACTCTTAGAATCGAGCCGGATACGCAAAAGGTAAGCGCAGGATTTGATGTAAAATTAAATGAGATAGTTGAAGATGCACTTACCGATTACGGTTATAACTATAATAGCGATGGCAGAAATAATTATGATTATTCAAAAAAGCCGGCAAGAGAGTATATTTACGGCGATAAAAAGCTTATAATAACCAGCATTAGTTTTTATTATTATGAGGATGGAAAGACCATCAATAATTTAAGCTTAAGAGGATATGTTTTGTTGAAGTGATAAAAAATGCAGCAGATTTTTATCGCCCGATAAAAGCAGAATTGTAGGTTGAAGAAGATAATGGTTTGATGAAAACCAAGATAGTTATATATTAAATATGTTCAAAGAATAAATAATTAACGTTGAAAAGACGGAGGAAAAAATGACAGATAATAACATTGCAGAAAATATTTCAGAGAAAAAAATAATAAATGTTCCATTTTCAAAAGAAGAAGTCATAAAATTAAAGGCAGGTGAATATATATATCTTACGGGAACGATATATAGCGCGCGCGATGCTGCCCACAAAAGGATGTATGACAGCATAAATGATGCTGCCTGGAAAAATCCGGCGGCAGCAGAATATGACGGAAAGAAATTATACAAAGAGGGCATACTTCCTTTTGACATAACGGACAATGTAATATATTATCTTGGCCCGACACCTGCGAAGCCGGGACAGGTAATCGGTTCAGCCGGTCCCACAACCAGCACCAGAATGGATAAGTACACACCGCTTTTACTTAGCAAAGGTCTTTCGGGCATGATAGGCAAGGGTAAAAGAGGCGAGGCAGTAATCAATGCAATTGTGGAAAACAAGGCAGTTTATATGGCAGCAGTAGGCGGTGCAGGTGCACTTTTATCAAAATGTATAAAGGAATCCGAGGTAATAGCCTACGATGATCTTGGTACAGAGGCGATAAGAAGGATGCGTGTAGAAGAGCTGCCGGTTATAGTGGTTATAGATTCGGAAGGCAATAATTTATATGAGACTGCGGTGGAAGAATATAAGGCTTCGAGATAGTATGAGCATAGAATAAGGATGGCAATTGAGTAAGTACAAGGGCGATGAGAAGTTTTAATATAAGGATGGGGTACAAGTAATACAGGGATGACGTGAAGCTTTATAATAAGAATGAAAAGAAGTTGTGGTTGACAAGGATAGTTTTTTTTGGTATTATATTCAAGCGTGTTAAATTCATTAATTGGATTTATGGAAGCGCGACAGCTTAATAGCACCATATATTTGGTAGGATTTAGGCATTTGGAGATGTACTCAAGTGGCTGAAGAGGCGCCCCTGCTAAGGGTGTAGGTCGTTCGCGCGGCGCGAGGGTTCAAATCCCTCCATCTCCGTTTGGGTAACACCAAAGGAATTTATTATTTAATCTTCCTCGATAGCTGGGTGGTAGAGCACTGCGGTGAGTTCCCAGTTTTGATGGAGGATTGACAATTAAATACTATTCCTCGATAGCTGGGTGGTAGAGT
>JAFUEG010000366.1 GCA_017464045.1 Lachnospiraceae bacterium | reverse complement strand
TGATATCGGGATGATGACCAGGATCGCGGTGAAAATTATGGTAGCGGCCATTGCAACTGCAACTATGATGAGCATAAGATTCACCCTGCTCAGCCTCAGATATGCGTTCTCATAGCTTTCAAGCTGTTCTTCTCTTATAGCATCCTCTGCCTTGATATTACCTTTAAGAATGTTTAAGATTGTATCGTCAATTTTGTTCTTACCTTCCATATTATCATTTTCAAGCATAATAATCCCCCTTTTTTCTTATGCTACATCATTCATCTTCGCCAGCTTTGCATTTTGGTCAGCAACTATACAACCATCGATAATCTCCTGAATATCACCATCCATAATCTTATCGAGTTTATAAAGTGTTAGTCCGATTCTGTGATCGGTTACACGTCCCTGAGGGAAGTTATATGTTCTGATTTTCTCGGAACGGTCACCGGTTCCAATCTGGCTTCTTCGTGCTTCAGCTTCAGCATCATGCTGCTTCTGGCATTCCATATCATAGAGTTTCGCACGAAGTAAGGCAAATGCCTTCTCCTTATTTTGAAGCTGTGACTTTTCAGTTTGGCTGTATATTACTATACCTGTAGGATAATGGGTAAGACGTACAGCCGAATCGGTAGTATTGACACACTGACCGCCATTTCCCGATGCACGCATTACATCGATACGTATGTCCTTTTCATCAATCTTGATGTCAACCTCTTCTGCCTCCGGCATAACCGCAACGGTTATGGTTGAAGTATGGATACGTCCGCCTGATTCTGTCTCGGGAACTCTCTGTACACGGTGTACACCACTCTCATACTTAAGTACGGAATAAGCACCCTTTCCGGTTACCATAAATGTAACGGATTTCATACCGCCTATACCGATTTCCTCAACCTCCATGGTTTCAACCTTCCAGCGTCTTCCCTCAGCATAATGTACATACATACGGTAAATCTCTGCCGCAAAAAGTGCTGCCTCGTCTCCACCGGCACCGGCTCTTATCTCAACGATAACATTTTTATCATCATTAGGATCCTTTGGTAACAGAAGAATCTTAAGTTCCTGCTCACATTTTTCAACCTGAGCCTTGGCATCATTTAACTCTTCCTTTACAAGCTCTCTCATTTCCTCATCGTTTTCCTCATCTAACATAGCGATACTATCCTCAATAGTCTGTTTTGCACCCTTATACTCCTGATACTTATCTACTATAGGTGATAACTCGCTTTGTTCTTTCATGAGATTTTTAAATCTTTCCGGATTTGAAGCCACCGAAGGATCACTTAATTCACTTTGTAATTCATCTAAACGTGCAACTAAATCTTCTAATCTGTCAAACATAATTTCCTCCAAAAAAAATATTATATAATGTAAAAATAACAGTTTCATTAAAGGACAATTTCAAAACACATTATCCTTTAATTTATAAAGAATAATTGCTCCGCTAATAATCATGCTCCGTTGCATATGCCACAACAATTCTGTCGAGTCCTGCATAGTCCTTTATCACACTTATGTTATTAAAATTATTATCAATTAACAATTTTCTCACATCCTTATACTGATCAAATCCGATTTCCATAATTAAAATTCCACCCTTATAAAGATATTCGCCTGATTCCAAAGCCAGCCTTTTATAAAAGGATAATCCGTCCAAATCGCCGTCCAAAGCAATTCGGGGTTCAAATGCTCTTACCTCTTCCATAATATCATCTATATCGGAGGTTCTTATATATGGTGGATTTGACATTATTATATCATATCTGTCCTTAATTTTTTCAAATAAATCCGATTTAATTATACTACATTTTGCGCCAAGCTTATACTTATTTTTTTCTGCTACATATATAGCATCCTCAGATATATCAGCAAGATGCACCTCATCATTCTTAAACCCGCTCTCACGTCTTTTTAATTCATAGCTTATACCTATACATCCCGAGCCGGTACACATATCAAGCGCTTTTACGGACTTCATCCCACTTGTAAGCTCAAGTGCCTTTTCAACCAAAAGCTCAGTTTCCTGACGCGGTATCAAAACACCATCCTCAGTCCCAAACTCGTAGCCCATAAATTCCTGACTTCCGGTAATGTACTGACAAGGCATGTGGGTGGACCTTAAGTTAATACAATTCATGAAAAAATCAGCATCCTCATCAGGCATTTCCTCAGTCATTTTCATAAACATATCCGTATAAGATATATCAAATGCAAACATGGCAAGGACTCTGGTGTCATTTTCATAATCCTCAATATCAGATGCCTTAAGTATATCCTGACCATTAATTATCCAATCTCTAAGTGTCATGGCTTTACTCCATATATTACTTTACGCTACTTAAAGTTATACATTTTTTTCATTCTTTTTCCGGTAAAATATCACTTTCCCTTATTTTCCAGATACTCCTTCCAGTCAAAAACGCCCTCAACAGCCTTAATTGCAACCTCAGCCATATCAGGAGTCGGCTCAATGGTTGTAAGCCTCTGTACCCAGAGTCCCGGCTTACTTAAAACATTCGCACAGACATTATTGTGATTGCCTGCATATCTGATAAACTCATATGAGATACCTGCAATTACCGGCACAAGCAAAACCCTGAGCAATAGCCTTAGCCAGAGCGTTCTCGAGTCAATGCACATAAAAACAAGTATGCTCACTATCATAACTATAAATAAAAAACTTGTTCCGCATCTTTTATGAAACCTCGATGCCTTCATAACATTTTCAACGGTAAGCTCATTTCCCGCTTCCAGACAGTTTATGGACTTATGCTCTGCTCCATGATACATAAAGGTCCTCTTAATATCCTCCATACGTGATATAAGAAATACATATAATAAAAATATGGCAAGTCTTATCACGCCCTCTATAAGTCCAAGCACTATATGACTGCTTATATACTTATCCAAAAGCGAGACCAAAAATGCCGGCAAAAGCATAAATAATCCCACAGCCAGTACTATAGAAAATGCAACTGTAAAAAACAGCATTATCGAATCAGAGTTTTCCTTTGAAGAAGACTTTTTATCCTTATCCGAGGCTGTTTTATCTGAAGAATTCCGGCTATCCTTTTTTTTATCAGCTTTCTTGCCGCTATCTTCCTCATCATCATAAAAGGACGCAGAATAAGTAAGAGTTTTAACTCCAATTACAAGCGACTCAACAAAGTTAAATACTCCTCTTACTATCGGCAATCTAAAAAATATGCCTTTATCAGCCGCAGGCTTGTAGGTTTCAATTTTAACTTCTATATCCTTATCCGGCTTTCTTACGGCTATTGCGTACTTTTCCTTATTTTTCATCATTACGCCTTCGATAACCGCCTGTCCGCCTATTCTGACATCTGCCATATGCATTCTCCTGTTTAATATATAATAACATTGGAAAATATGAAAAATGACTTGTTACGTAACTTACCATCACGCAACAAGTCAATATAAATTTTCTGTCTAAGTTTAATTATGCCTGCTGTACACCATACTTACGATTGAACTTATCAATTCTACCACGAGCCTGAGCAGCCTTCTGCTGACCTGTATAGAATGAATGGCACTTTGAACAGATTTCTACGTGAATGTCCTGCTTAGTTGAACCTGTTACGAACTCATTACCACAGTTGCATACAACCTTTGCCTGATA